>JAGDAG010000204.1 GCA_017959625.1 Abditibacteriota bacterium
CCCTCTGAACACCTCCGGCTTCGGTATCTATACAAAGGAAAAAGGGAAAAAAGAGGTTTATGCAGGCTTCGTTTACGTTCCCATCAACTGCGGAAGGGCCATAGACGCCTCCGTTCCCCTCTCCGGCAGGGAGCAGACCGTCACCGTGGCGATGCCTCTTTACGGCTGTGTGAAGACCCTTTATATCGGCGTGACAAAGGGCTCCATGGCAGTTGCGGCTCCGGAATACAAAACCGAGAAGCCCGGGGTGTTTTACGGCTCCTCCATCACCCAGGGCGGGTGCGCTTCCCGGCCGGGGAACAGCTATCAGGGGATAATGTCCAGATCTATGGATATGAACTATATCAACCTGGGCTTCAGCGGCAGCGGCAGGGGGGAAAAGACCATTGCCGATTATACCGCCGGGCTGGATATGTCGGCTTTCGTTCTGGACTACGACCATAACGCCCCCACCGCCGAGCATCTGCAAAACACCCATTACGCCTTTTACGAGACGGTCCGGGCAGCCCATCCCGATATCCCGATAGTGATGGTGACAAGGCCGGTCATTTCTCCTTCTCCCGATGAAAAAGAACGGATACGCATAGTCCGGGCATCCTGGGAGAAAGCAAAGAAAAACGGAGACAAAAACGTATATTTTATAGACGGCTCCAGATTTATGCAGGGCTATGCGGCCGACGCCTGGTGCGTGGACGGGACGCATCCCAACGATTTCGGCTTCGTGCTTATGGCAAAGGCCATGGAAAAAGTGCTTAAGCCTCTGCTTTGACCCAAAGGGTATAAACAGGATACGAAAAAATGAACGAACACGCTTCCCTGTCGGAATCCAGGCTTAAAAGCGCCGTATTTGCATTGGGGATATGCTGGATACTGCTTTTGCTGGTTTTCGGTATAGGCACCCTGCGGATATCGGTTTTTGCTTCCAGAGCGGAAAAGCAGGTGTACAGCCTTTCCCGGATGACAAGCGCCTCGGCAATGCTCCTGAAGGGCTCGGCCGTCCTGACCGAACAGGTCCGGCTTTTTGTCCTCACCGGCAGGGAAGAATATATGAACGCTTATTTTTATGAAGCGGAAAGCGAGCAGACCAGGGACAAGGCCCTGGCCATAGTCCACAGGCAGAACGATCCCCGCCTGGACGAGCTGTTTCTGCAGGGGCTCAACGCTTCCCGCGAACTGATGCAGACGGAATACCATGCCATGAAGCTGGCCTGTCTGGCTTACGGCATAGCGTCCCAGCCCCGGGAGGTAGCCGGCTATCCTCTCACCGTGGAAGAACAGGCTCTGAGCCCTGCGGAAAAAAGGGAACGGGCGCTGAATATGCTCATAGACAGCAGTTACGCCGCCTCAAAAGCGGAGATCAACCGGGCCGCCGAAGAATTTGCCCGGCAGGTTTCCACCAAGTCGGAAAACTCGGCATGGTATCAGATACGCCTTCTGAACCACAATATCATGCTTATGAGGATAGGGCTGGCGGCGTCGCTGGCAGTGTTTCTCGGCTTTATGTTCGTTTTTCTTGTTGCATGGCGCTACCGGGAAAACCAGACGAAGATGCTCAGGGAATACAGGAACAAATTCAGGGAACAGGAAAAGATCAATCTCAGCGACCATCTCACCGGGCTGCCCAACAGATTGTGGCTCCATGAATTCATAGGCTCCAGACTGGCGGACCTTTCGGAGAATCCCGATCTGTACGTGGCGTGTGTGGATATCGATTTCTTTAAGTCCATAAACGATACCTACGGGCACGTCGAAGGCGATAACGTGCTCTGCAGAGTTGCGGAAGTGTTTGAAAAGATCAATGACGAGTGCGGCAGCTTTTGCGCCAGATGGGGCGGCGACGAGTTCGTTTTTATTTTTCAGGCAAAAGACAACGCAGAGGCGGAAACGTTCCGGTTCAAGGTGAAGGAAGCCGTGAGCATTTCCAATGAAGGGCAAAAAACAAAGATAAGCATTTCCATGGGGTTTGCGCGGTGCGATTCCGCCATATTCGAGGAAACGCTTAAAAAGGCCGACAAAGAGCTTTACGAGGATAAAAAAACAAAACACCTGTGAGAGTATCGCCCGGAGAGAGGCCCGTCCGGCGGCTTCTTTCGCAGAACCGTTTTCCCGGCATTGAACAATATGGATAAAATCAAACCGTTTGCGGATCCCGCCGCTTATGAAAACTACGAAAAGACCCTTCGCGAGAAAGGCGTTTTTCCCGTGGCGGGGGTGGATGAAGCGGGCAGGGGGCCCATTGCCGGCCCGGTGGTGGCCGCCGCGGTGATACTTGCTCCGGATGCGGATACCGGAGATATAGACGATTCCAAAAAGCTTTCCGAGGAAAAACGCGAGGCCCTCTTCGACAGGATATACGGTATGGCAGTAAGCGTGGGGGTCGGGATAGTAGGCCCCGGGGAGATCGACGAACTGAATATCCTGCGGGCCACCCACAAGGCTATGGCTCTCGCCGTCGGGGATCTTAAGGAAAAACCTGCCCTGGCGCTGGTGGACGGCCTCCCGGTGAAGGGGCTGCCCGTCAGGCATGAAGCCTTTGTAAAGGGGGACAGCCTGATAAAAAGCATCGGAGCAGCCTCCATAATCGCCAAGGTCACCCGGGACAGGCTCATGTATGCGCTGGATAAGGAATATCCGGAATACGGATTTGCCGATCACAAGGGCTACGGAACAAAAAAACACATCCTGGCCGTCCGGCGGTTCGGGATACTTCCCTGCCACAGGAAAAGCTTTGAGCCCATAAAGAGCATGCTTTGCGGAGGAACGCTTTTTGATGAGTTTTAACGGCAGACGGAAACAGACCGGGGCGGCGGCGGAACAGGCGGCGGCGGAATATCTCGAGAGGGCCGGATACTCCGTGCTTTTCAGAAACTGGTACGGCAAGACCGGCGAGCTGGACATAGTCTGCAGGCTGAAGGATACCATACATATCGTTGAGGTCCGCTGCAGAAAGGAGTCATCTCCCGTGGACCCTCTGGAAACGGTGACCAAAAAGAAGGCGGAGGCTCTTCTGAGGACCGCCGGGGAATTCCTGTACGTCCACGGCTTCTCGGAGGATTACGTTTCCATAGACCTGTTGTCCTGCCGCAGCGGCAGGGACGGAGTGCAGGTGGTCTCGTTTCTGGAAAACGTCCTTCAGAGCAGCAGTATGTTTTTGTGAACCGGCGCGAACCTTGCGTTGGCAAAGGTGACGCACCAGGGGACCGCCCCTTCCTTCCTCAGCAGCGCGGAGAGCTCGTTCAGGGTGGCGCCGGAGGTGGTGACGTCGTCGCAGATCACTATGCATTTCCCCTTCAGTTTTCCCTTCCATCCGCTTTTCACCGAAAAGGTGTCCTTTACGTTTTTCCTGCGCTGCTCTTCGTCGTCTCCCAGAGAGGCCTGGTTCTTTCCGGAGGCGGTTTTTTTGAATATACCGTAAAACGGCAGGCCTTTCTTTTTTGAAACAAGCTTCCCCAAAAGGATATTATGGTCGTAGGTCCTTTTAAGGCGCTCCGCGGGGTGCATGGGGATGCACGTCAGAAAATCGGCGTCTTTTGGGAACGCGGCTTTTTCGGCTATAGCCTCTGCCATGAATTCCAGATAAACGTATCCGCCGCCGTATTTGGCCTTTTTGACTATGGCGGCAGACACCTCGTTGTAGGCGAACACGGAAGAGCAGCGCCTGAAAGACGGAAGAGAAGAGGCGCATTTCGGGCATATCTCCCGGTCCTGCCGGCTGCCCGAACAGACGGCGCAGCCTTCGGAGCCTATGGCTTCCAGATACTTTCCGCAGTCGCCGCAAACAGGGGCTCCCGCCGTTTTTCCGCAAACGATGCAGTGCGTGGGGAAAAGAATGCCGTCCTTTACGGCCCGAAGCGCTTTTGTGAAGAGGTCGTCCATAGCAAAAAAAACAAACCGGCAAACCTGGGTTTGCCGGTTTCGCGTATCTACTTGAAAAGGCTTGACATAGGGATATTGCTGTGTATCCTGTTGATAGCGTCCGCAAGGATAGGCCCGCATTTTATGGTCTTGAATTTTTCGGGGGCGTTTTCCTTTCTGGGGATCGTATCCAGAGTGATGATCTCCTTTATCTCCGGACGGTCGAGCTTTTTGAAGCACTCCCCGGTGAACAGCCCGTGGGTGGCGGCAACGTATATCTCAGGCTTGCAGCCGTTTTCGAGAAGGGTATCCACGCATTCGTTTATGGAGCCGCCGGTGCGTATCATATCCTCGGTGATTATGGGTATCTTTCCCTTCACGTCCCCCGCAAGGTGGGAGATGGAGGTCTCCATATGGTCCGGATGGAATTTGTAGCAAACGGCCAGGGGAGCGCCCACTCTGCTGGATATCTGCCTCGTGTGCTTTGCCCTGCCTTCGTCGGGGGATATGAATATTATGTTGTCCAGCTTTTTCTCGATGAAATAATTGGAAAACAAAGGAATGGCGGTGAGATGATCCACGGGAATGTTGAAAAAGCCCTGGATGGCTCCCGCATGGAGATCCATGGACACCACCCTGTCGGCGCCGGCCGTGGTGAGCAGGTCGGCCACGAGCTTTGCCGAGATCGCTTCGCGGGGAGCATCCTTTTTTTCCTGGCAGGCGTAGCCGTAATACGGAATGACGCAGGTGATCCTTGACGCCGAAGCCCTTTTCAGAGCGTCCAGCATGATGAGCAGCTCCATGATGTTTTTGTCAACGTGGGGAGGGCAGGTGGGCTGCACCACAAAGGCGTCGACGCCTCTAACCGAATCCTCAAAGCGAACGTAGCATTCGCCGTCGGAAAATCTTTTGATCACGGTTTTGCCCACCTGTATGCCCAGCTTTTCCGCAATGTCTTCTGCCAGCATGGGATGAGCGGTTCCGCTAAAGATCTTTAAGTCACCGGGGTAAACCACAATAAGCTCCTTGATTTTCTGAGTAAAACAAAAGTATTTCTACACTATTATTATAGTATTTTTTTGCGGATTATTCAAGGCGCTGTTCAGGACATGAACAAAAGATACGGGTTGTTTGCCCTTTCATAGCCTACGGTGGTCCTGCTGCCGTGCCCGGGGTACAAAACCGTGCTGTCCGGAAGGGTGAGTATCTTGTTTTTGATACTGTTCATAAGCTCCTCTTCGCTGCCGCCCCACAGATCATAGCGGCCTATGGACTCCCTGAATATGACGTCGCCGCAGAGGGCTCCCGCCGAGGCGATATACACAAGGCTGCCCTTTGTGTGCCCCGGAGCTTCCAGGACGCGGATATCTTCGCCCAAAAGGGGAAGGGTGTCGCCGTCGGACAAAAAAGTATAGCCGTCGTATTCGGCGTATTCGCTGCGGTCAAAGCCGAAGTTTATCGCTTCTTCCAGATATATGGGGATGAGCTCCAGGTCCTTTTCGTCCATATATACGGGGGCCTTAAGCTTTTTTGCAAAGGTACCGGCGGCAAAATTGTGGTCGAAATGGCCGTGGGTGAGAAGGATCGCCTTTACGGAGAGCCCCGCCTCTTTTATGCGTCCGGTAACGAATCCAACGTCGGCGCAGGGGTCCACGAGGGCGGCCTCTTTTGTGTCGCCGTTCCAAAGTATATACGTGTTGGTGCTGAAGGGGCCTGTGAGAATGGTGGTTATATCGAGCATATCTTTCCTTTCGGGGCTCCGGTTGCCCGGAGCCCCGTTCTTTTTTATTTGAGTCTGAACACCAGGGTCTTGATCTCAAAGGGGCGGAAATACAGCTTTACGCTTCTGTTTCCGCAGACGGCGGGCTTTATCTCTTCTTCCAGCAGATTGGTTTCCGACGCGTCGGCAAAATCAAAGCCGGTGGAGAGCACGGCGCCCGTGCCGGTCTTTTCCGCTTCGTACATGCGCACCGTTATCCCGGAACCGTCTTCCGTCTTTTTCACGGCTTCGATGATGACGTTGGCCTTGTCCACCGAGAGCAGGCTCCCGGGATCGCTGCCGGTCTCGGCGGAGAACTCCGCGGGGGCCTCGTTGAATTCGTAGGCGGGCCTCACTACGGACTCCGCGGAAAAGCCTCCGTTATGGGGAAGAAGGGCGTAGTTGAAATAATGGACGCCTTCCTCCGCTCTGGTGTCGGGATGGGTCCCCGATTTTATCAGAGTCAGCGACAGGTTCTTTTCTTCTGCGGAAAGCCCGTATTTGCAGTCGTTCAGCAGGGCGCAGCCGAAGCCCGTTTCGGAAAGATCGCTCCACTTGTGGTTGCACACCTCGAACCGCGCCACGTCGTCCAGCTGGTTTTTGTGGACCGGCCTTTCGGCAAAGCCGTATTGTATCTCGCTTTTTGAATTATCGCAAAGGATATCCATATCAAAGCCGGCCTTCAGCAGCTTGTGCTTTTCATGCCAGTCCAGCTTCGTTTCAAAATCCACTCTGGGAGTGGTGGAATGGAACACTACGTCCTGAAGTATAAAGGAATTCCCCGAAAGGGCGTAACGGTTGCGTATCCTCAGCTGCAGGGGGCCGTCGGCGGCGATCTCGGAGCCGGTCAGGCGATAGTCTTCACGCATTTTGTTTTCCTGGTCCACGTCTATGTTCCAGTTGTCCCACGCTTCCGGGACGTCTTCGCCCACTCTGAAGCAGTTCATCCTGCCCCCCGACGGCACCAGCTCGCGGCCGGAGGCCTTGTCGATAAAGGAGCAGATGGTCTTGCGGCTGTCGAAGGTCACCTTGGCAAAGGGAGTTTCCACCGTGTTTTCCGTAACGGTAAAGGGAGAAGCAAATTCCCTGCAGCCCTTTTCCAGTTTCAGGGACGCGCTTCCCATGGAGGGTATCGTCACGCCGCATACCGCCAGAAGAGGCTCGCCGTCCACGTTTTTTATCCACTGGCTGCAGATATCCCGGCCGGGGGCCGCGCCTTCCGGAGCGGACCGGAGCACCATTTCGCCGCTTCTTTCCCAGCCCAGGGTGTTGAACAGGGTCACCGTGTCCTCTTTCTCCGTCAGGGCGTACGCTTCCCGGACGTTCTTCTCTGCCACAGAACCGGCTTTGCTTATGATATCGGCGAATTCTTTTACCGCCAGCTCGTTCACCTCCTGTATGGAGGAGCCGGGGAGTATGTCGTGGAACTGGTTTACGAGCAGGGTCTTCCACAGGGCCTCAAGCTCTTCGGCGGGATATGCCGCCCCGGTCTTCAGGCCGTTGATGACGCAGGCCAGCTCCGCCCGCCTCAGGGCAAATTCGGCTCTGCGGTTGCCTTTCTTTATGGCGGATATGGAAGTAAGGGTCCCGCGGTGGCATTCCAGATACAGCTCTCCGCACCATATGGGAAGAGGCTCCTTCCGGGTGGCTATGGAATCCATAAAGGCTTTCACCGTGGTGTGCTCCGATCTGGGGCAGCCCTCCAGGTCGCCGCAGCGGCGCGCCACCTCTATCATTTCCGCCATAGGGCCGCCGCCTCCGTCGCCGTAGCCGTAGGAGATGAGCCGCCGGTCCTGATTGTCCTTGTTCTTCAGGTTGTTCCAGGCGCCTATAAAGGTGTCGGGGGAGGGCCAGCAGTGGATCAGATTGAAATGGGACAAAACTCCGGTGCCGTCGATGCCCTTCCACACAAAGGTGTCGTAGGGATGGCGGGTGGTGTCGTTCCAGGCTATTTTTGTGGTGCAGAAATACGGCATATCCGCCAGCTGCAGCAGCTGGGGCAGGGTGCCGCTGTAGCCGAATACGTCCGGCATCCACAGAGTGTCCGCCTTGTATCCGAACCACTTTTGCGTGTGCTTCTGGGCCATGATGAGCTGGCGGGCCAGGGCTTCGCCGGAGGGTATATTGCAGTCGGGTTCCACCCACATGCCTCCGTTGGGCTCGTAACGCCCTTCCGCCACTCTCTTCTTTATGCCCTCGAAAATGGAGGGATACAGCTCTTTTATCTTTTCCGTCTGGGCCGGGGACGACTGGATAAAGCGGAATTCCGGATATTCGTCCATAAGGCTCAGGGCCGAGGAGAAGGTGCGGGCGCACTTGCGCCAGGTCTCCCGCAGGGGCCACAGCCAGGCTGTGTCCATGTGGGAGTGGCCTATGATGCCCATATAGGGCATGGTCTCGCCGTTCTTTTTGGAGAGCAGCTCTTTTAGTATCTTATCCGCTTCCTGCAGCTTGGGGCGCCAGGAGGCTTCGCCGGTCTCCAGGGGATACATATCCACCGTGTTGTAAACCTTTACCAGGTCTCTCAGTATGACGTTGCGGCGCAGGGAATTGGCGTCCATGGAGGTGAGCAGCAGGCGCAGGGTC
>JAGDAG010000205.1 GCA_017959625.1 Abditibacteriota bacterium
AGCCCCGCGGTCCCTCGGAGGAGGCCCCGGCGCGACGGAACGGTCCGGGCTCCGAGAAAAGAAAAATCAAGGCTTTCTGCCCCCGCGGCAGAGAATATGAAAAGGAGAATGGTAATGTCAAAATTCGTTTGCGACGTCTGCGGTTACGTTTACGACCCGGAGACGGGAGACCCCGACAACGGGATCGAACCCGGAACTTCCTTCGAAGACCTTCCCGACGACTGGGTATGTCCGCTGTGCGGAGTCGGCAAGGATTCCTTCAGCGGAGAATAGATCTGCTCTCATTGCGCCAGGCCGCGTCCCTTTGGGGCGCGGCTTGACTTTTTGGGGCCGCTGTTTTATAATATAATAGTGTGACTATAAAAACCGGAGACTGAAATGTTTGAAGGCTTAGCCGAAAAATTACAAAGCGCCTTTTACAAGCTGAGGAACCGCGGCGCTCTTACCGAAGACGACGTGAACCAGGCCATGAGGGATATCCGTATATCCCTGCTTGAAGCCGACGTCAATTACAAGGTGGTCAAGGACTTTGTGGCCGCCGTAAAGGAAAAAGCGGTAGGCGCTGAGATCCTCACCGGGCTGAACCCTGCGCAGCAGGTGATCAAAATAGTTTACGACGAGCTGACAGATATACTGGGAGGAAAAGCGTCCGGCATCAATATCGCCCCGAATCCCCCCACGGTCATCATGATGTGCGGTCTCCAGGGCGCCGGTAAAACCACCACCTGCGCCAAGCTTGCCTGTATGCTGCGCAAGGAGGGGAAAAAGCCCCTTATGGTGGCAGCGGACGTTTACAGGCCCGCCGCCGCAGAGCAGCTGAAGATACTGGGCAGGCAGGTGGATATCCCCGTGTTCGATATCCCCGGGTGCAGCGATGCGGTGAAGGTGTGCAGGGATTCCCTTCACAGAGCCAAGCTCGACCTTTGCGATACGGTCATCCTGGACGTGGCCGGAAGGCTGCATATAGACGAGCAGATGATGGACGAGCTCAGAAATATCAGGGCCCAGGTCAGCATCAGCGAGGTGCTGCTGGTGGTGGACGCCATGACCGGCCAGGACGCGGTGAACGTTGCCAAAAGCTTCAACGAAGCGCTGAACGTGGACGGCGTGGTGCTCACAAAGCTTGACGGCGACGCCAGAGGCGGCGCGGCCATTTCCATAAAAGCGGTGACGGGGAAGCCCATCAAGTTCGTGGGGACCTCCGAGAAAATGGACGGCCTGGAAAAGTTTTATCCCGACAGGATGGCTTCGCGTATCATCGGCCACGGCGACGTGCTCACCTTTATAGAGCAGACCCAGGAAGCCTTTGACGAGGAACAGGCCAGGAAGCTCGAACAGAAAATACGCAAAAACACCTTTGACCTGAATGATTTTCTGGAGCAGCTCCGCAAAATACAGAAAATGGGCCCTCTGGAAAACCTGCTTTCCATGATACCCGGCATGGGGCAGCAGCTGAAAAACGTGGAGATCGACCCGAAGCGCCTCAAAAGGATAGAAGCGATAATCTGCTCCATGACCGAAGAGGAGCGGAGAGATCCGGATCTCCTTAACGGCAGCCGGCGCCGCAGGATAGCGGCGGGCTCCGGGACCACCGTTCAGGAAGTGAACACCCTTATGTACCAGTTTGCGGAAATGAAGAAAATGGTGCGCAAACTCACCAATATGCCGGACAACAAAAGACGGCATATGCCTTTTTGATTCGGTTATCACCAAAGGCCGCCCCGTTTAGACGGCCTATTGCAGATATAATTACTGAGACAGGAGGAAATCAACTTGGTAAGAATCAGACTTAAGAGAATGGGAACCAATCACAAACCGTTCTACAGAATCGTAATCGCCGACCAGCGCAGAGCCCGTAACGGAAAGTTTATCGAGACCATCGGGACCTACGACCCTACATATTCGCCGGCGAAGATCGAAGTCAGTGACGAAAGAGCTAAGTATTGGCTCGGCGTCGGCGCGCAGCCTTCCGAAGTCGTGCGCATCCTTTTGACAAAAAAAGGCGTTTTATAGGAAAAACCGGCTATGAAAGAGCTTATCAGTTTTATAGTGCGCGGACTGGTGGAATTCCCCGACGCCGTGGAGATCAGGGACGTCTTTGAAAACAACGAAACCGTGTATTACGTTTCGGTGGATGAAAGAGACCTGGGGAAGGTCATCGGAAAAGGCGGAAGGATAGCCGATTCTATCCGCGCCATCGTCAAAGCTGCCGCTGTCAAACAAAAAGCCAACGTTTTTGTGAAGATAGTATCCGGTTAGATCTTTGAAATGCTTAAAGACAACGAAGTTGCCATCGGCCGGGTGGCGCGCCCCTTCGGAATAAAGGGCGATATAAAGCTTACGGTAATGACGGATTTTCCCGAGCGTTTCGACGCCGGGAACACGGTCTCCTTCAGGATAGACGCAGACACCGTGAAGCGCTATGAGATAGAGCGCTGCGAGGGGACCGGAGCGGGCCTCACTCTTCACCTCAAAGGGATAGATGACAGGAACGCTTCCGAAGCTTTGGCCGGCAAATACGCTTTTGTCACAGAGGATGAGCTTATGCCTCCCGGCGACGGAGCAGAATATATATTCAGGCTTATAGGGATGCAGGTGGTTACCACAGACGGAAGAGCGCTGGGAAGCATCACCGACGTCCTTCAGGGCGGAGCCAACGACGTTTACGTCGTGGAAGGAAAGCTGTGTATCCCCAAGATCCCCGAATGCGTTCTGGATATAGACAGGGAAAAACGCGTGGTGACCATTTTTCCCATGAAGGGACTTTTGCCCGATGCGCTTTGACGTAGTGACCTGTTTTCCGGATATGATCCGCAGCTATGCGGACGAAGCCATCATAGGCCGCGCGGAAAAAAAGGGCATCATAGAAGTGAATGCAGTCAACCTTCGGGATTTTGCCCGTGACCGTTACAGGCACGTGGACGATACTCCCTACGGCGGCGGTCCGGGGATGCTTCTCCGATGCGACGTCGCAATTCCGGCGGTGGAAAGCTGCATGGAGCAGGGGGAGGCCTGCCGGGTGATATATACGTCGCCCGCCGGCAGAAGGTTCGATCAGAAGTTTGCCGAAGAGCTGAGGCATGAAGGCCATACGGTCATCCTGTGCGGCAGATACGAAGGCATAGACCAGAGGATCATAGACTGCTTCGGAATGGAAGAGGTCTCTTTGGGGGATTATATACTCACCGGGGGCGAATTATGCGCCCTTTGCATCATAGACGCTGTGACGCGGCTTATTCCCGGAGTGCTGGGAGACGACGATTCATCGGCAGACGAATCGTTTTCTTCGGGGCTTTTGGAATACCCGCAGTACACAAAGCCTGCGGAATACCGCGGGATGAAAGCGCCGGAGGTGCTTCAGAGCGGCAACCACAGGGAAATCGCCCTGTGGAAAAGGGCGGAGATGCTGAAGCGGACGCTGAGATGCCGTCCCGACCTGCTGCAAACGGCTCCTTTAAGCGAAGACGACAGAAAAACACTTGAAAGATTGAAATATGAGGAGGATAAATAATGAATCAGGTTATCCAACAGATCAATGAAGAACAGTTAAGAATCGACATACCCGAATTCGGCCCCGGCGATACTGTAAAGGTCCATTGCCGCGTTGTCGAAGGAAGCAAGGAAAGGATCCAGATATTTGAAGGCGTAGTCATAGCCGTCAAGAAGGGCACCGTGAATGCGGCGTTCACCGTGCGCAAGATCGGAGCCAACAGCATCGGCGTGGAAAGGACCTTTATGACCCATTCCCCCAGGATCGCGGCTATCGAAGTTGTGAAGAGAGGCGCCGTGCGCCGGGCCAAGCTCTACTATCTGCGCAACAGGGTAGGCAAGGCTACAAAGATCAAGGAAAAGAAATAAACGGTCAAAAGGCCGGAACGCAGTTCCGGCCTTTTTGCCGTCTTTTTGCCTTTGAAAAAAGCCTGCCCGGAAGCCCGGGCAGGCTTTTGGTCTATTTTCCGTATTTCATTTTTTTCAGGCGCTTCAGAACGCCGTTTTCCCCCCGGCCGAAATAATCGTGCAGCGTCATATATTCGGCAAACAGAGCGTCGTAGATGCGGACGTTTTCTTCAACGGGCCTGTAGCTTTTTTCCTTTGTGCGGGCCATTTTTTCGGCAGCCGAAGCGATGCCGTCATAGCCGCCCTTTGCTTTTCCGGCGGCAACGGCGCCCCACATGGCGGAGCCGTGGGCGCAGGACTGGGGCGACGCCCCCAGCTTCCATTCCCGGGCCGTCACGTCGGCGAATATCTGCATGAATACGGGGTTCTTTTCGGCTATGCCGCCGCTGGCTATTATGGAGTTTACCGGAACGCCGCTTTTTTGTATCTGTTCCATTATCACCCTGCAGCCGAAGGCTATGCCTTCTATGAGGGCCCTGTAGATATCCTCGGGCTTGGTGGCTATGGTGCAGCCCAGGATGCAGCCCGTCAGGTCGTAATCCACTATTATGTTCCTGTTGCCGCCCCACCAGTCCAGTACCAGAAGGCCCGTGCCCCCCGGCTTTATGAGGGCGGCCTTTTCCGTGAGCAGCTCATGGAGCGAAACGCCTTTTTCCTTTGCTTCTTTTTCATAAGCCGCCGGAACGCAGTTGTCCACGAACCAGGCCAGCATATCCCCCCCGCAGCCCTGGCCCGCTTCGAAGCCTATATAGCCGGGCACTATGCCGTCGGCGGTAAAGCCGCATATCCCGTCTATCACCACGGGCCTGTCTCCCAGGGTCAGATAGCAGCCCGAGGTGCCCATAATGGCCCCCATGGTGCCCGGAGCGGTTATGGTGAGGGCGGGGATGGCGGCGTGGGCGTCTATTATCCCCACCGCTACGGGAGTCCCTTCGGGAAGGCCCGTTTTTCTGCTCCACTTTTCGTTCAGCCTTCCGGCCTGTCCGCCTATGCTGTCCACCCGGCTCGTGCCCAGCTTTTCTTCCACCACGTTTTCAAAATCCGGGTGCAGCGCCGCAAAATATTCCCGGGAGGGATAGCCGTCCTCTTTGGACCAGCAGGATTTATAGCCTGCGCCGGCAGCGTTGCGCACCTTTGAACCCGTGAGCTCGAACACTATCCAGTCCGCCGCTTCCATGAACGTTGCGTATTTATACACCTCCGGCGCCTTGCGGAGTATCTCCAGAAGCTTGGGGAACATCCATTCCGATCCTACGACGCCGCCGTAGCGGGCCAGCCAACCTTCGCCCCTTTCCTTTGCCAGCGCCGTCATCTGCTCCGCTTCCGGGGTGGCGCCGTGGTGCTTCCACAGCTTGACCCAGGCGTGGGGCTCGTTTTTCCATTCGTCCAGCATCGAGAGGGGAACTCCTTCCGGGGAAAGGGGGACCACCGTGCAGGCCGTGAAATCGATGCCGATGCCGATTATCTCTTCGGGCTTTATCCCCGCTTTTTCCAAAGCGTTTTTTATTACGGTCTCCGTTCCGGCGATATAGTCTGCCGCGTCCTGCAGGGCAAAATCCGGCGGGAGCGCCTCTCCCGTGGATGGCAGGCGCCTGTCTATCACTCCGCTTGCGTATTCCCACACCGCTTCGGAGACCTCCCTGCCGTCGCGGACGTCCACCACGAGGCACC
>JAGDAG010000206.1 GCA_017959625.1 Abditibacteriota bacterium
GAAAGAATAACGGCGCGGCGAAGAGCCGGGCGTAAAAAACAGGTCTGTATCGAGGCAGGCCTGTTTTTTTTGCTTTTGCCCCGGCTATATGCTATAATAAAAAAAACGATTGCACGGAAAAAGCTATGGCGTCTATGAATGCGGTGCTGCGCACCCGTCTCAACGAACTGAAAGGCCTCATCATCACGGATTCCCGGGATATCGAAGGCTGGGAATGCGAAAACGCCCTGTTTCTGGACATGGGCAAATACGAATACAAAAACAATAAACGAAGCGTGAGCCCGGGGGACGTGTGGGCGAAGGCCGGCGAAACCGCCTTTTTCAAAAAAACCGTCGCGATCCCACCGGAATGGAAAGGCGGATACGTGGCCCTGGAGTTCCTGGCGGCGGGAGAAGGGCTTTTGTCCGTGAACGGAGAGTATTATTCCGGGATCGACGACAACAGAGGCTATATCTGTCTTACGCGGGAGGCCGCAGGGGGCGAGGAGCTTGTTCTTGACATAGAAATGAAGACGGGGGGCTATCACGAATATCTCCCCCGGGACAGGCGTATGCCTTTTATATTGCGGACAAGCCGCATGTATGTCGTCGACAAGGCGGCGGAGGCGGCGTGGTTCGATTTTCTGGTGCCCTTCGAGGTGGCTTCCTCCCTTGACGACGGCCTCCTGAAGGACAAGGTCTACGACGTCCTTTACAAATGCCTGCTTACGGCGGATCTCACCCGCAGCGACGAACGCGATTACGTCATACCCGCCCTGACCGCTGCGGCGGAGGAACTGAAAAAAAGGCTTGCGGACATCGATTTCGGCAAGGCGGCGGGAGAAGCGGTATATACGGGGCATTCCCACATAGACGTGGCGTGGCTGTGGCCCCTGAAGGAATCCATGAGAAAGGCGGGCCGCACCTATTCCACGGTGGCCAGCCTGATGGACGAATTTCCGGAATATCATTTCAACTGCTCCCAGGTGCCTCTTTATCTGTATCTCAAAAAGAACTTCCCTTCGGTTTACGAAAGGATCAAAGCAAGAGCCGCCGAGGGGCGGTTCGAGCCCATAGGCGGCACATGGGTGGAGAATGACACCAACCTGCCCTCGGGGGAGAGCCTTGTGCGGCAGTGCCTTTACGGACAGCGGTTCTTTATGAAGGAATTCGGGAAAAAGGTGAAGGTGGGCTGGCTCCCCGACGTTTTCGGTTACAGCTGGAGCCTTCCCCAGATATACAAAAAAAGCGGCATAGATTACTTTATGACCACCAAGCTCACGTGGAACGACACCAATAAGTTTCCGTATAAGGCTTTTTTGTGGGAGGGCATAGACGGCTCCCGCCTGAAATGCTTCCTTTCCAACACCTACGTGGACAATCTGGATTTCCCGGGGCATTATAATACGGTGGTGCGCAATTATCCCGACAAGCTCACCGAGCCGGATTATCTGGCCGTGTTCGGCTTCGGCGACGGAGGCGGCGGCCCAACCAGATACAATCTGGAAAAGATACGCCGCCTCAACAACGCGCCGGGCTTCCCCAGGGCCCGCACCGGCACAGTGGAGAGCTTTTTTGAAAACTCGGTGGAAAAGGCTTCTGACAGGCTGCCCGTGTGGAACGGAGAGCTTTATTTCGAGTATCACAGGGGCACCTACACCTCCCAGGCAAACAACAAGAAAAACAACCGCAAATGCGAGCTGGCTTTGAGGAATGCGGAGATCATGGGTTCGCTGGCAAAGGAATACGGTTTCGTTTATCCCAAAGAGGCCCTGACCTCCATGTGGGAGACCGTTCTCCTGAACCAGTTCCACGATATCATACCCGGTTCCAGCATCACCGAGGTCTACAGAGAATCCTCGGCCCAGTACGAGGAGGTGCTGAAGGGGGCCGGAAAGATCATCCGCAAGGCGGCGCAGCATATCGCAGACAGCATAGGCGTCGGAGCGAACCAGTTTATAGTGTTCAATACCCTGAGCCATCTGCGCACCGACGTCATCGAGATCAAAAACGCCCCATTCGGGATGGCAGTTTACGATGCAAACGGCGAAAAGCTTCCCAGCCAGTACGAATCCGACACTCTGGTGGCGGAGGTGCCGGCGGTGCCCCCCACGGGCTTTAAGCTGATAACGCTTAAAAAAGAAAAAGCCGAAAAGCAGCACGAATTTGCTTTTTCCGGAAAAAAGCTGTCTTCTCCGTTTTTTGATATCACCTTCAACGACGACGGCACCATAGGCAGCATATGGGACAAAGATGCGGA
>JAGDAG010000207.1 GCA_017959625.1 Abditibacteriota bacterium
CCGCGGGGTAGGTCATGTCGCTGTCGGCCATTATATAGCAGTCCGCTTCTATGTCCCTGAACATGCTTCTTATGACAAAGCCTTTTCCCTGTCTGTATTCCCGTACGACCCGGGCCCCCGCCCCGCGGGCAAGCTCGCCGCGGCCGTCGGTGGAGTTGTTGTCGGAAACGTAGATCTCGGCGCCGGGATAGACGGACCTGTAGTCTTCTATCACCCGGACGATGGTCTCCGCTTCGTTGTAGCACGGAAGCAGGACCGCTATTTTTTTATCTGTGACTATTGACATGATATCATACCCAATTTTATGATAACAGATTGCTTTTTTCTTTGCAAGCGGCCGTCCCGCCGTCGGCGGCCTTCAACTTGACATGCGCAGAGCGATGATGTATAATAAATATATCTTTAATAGTTAATACGAAGGTTTGATTCGGACCTGCCGCGGGGAGGCGGAAATATGTTGTATTTTATCGATTGTCTCAAATTCAAAAGAGCGGACTGCTTCGGCAGGGCGCGGAGAAAGGAATACTGGGGATATACCCTGATGCTGCTCCTGGTGGCTGTTGTTATCGCCGTTATAGGCGTGGCTTCCGTTATCGCAACGGGCGGCAGCGCCGATGATTTTGACAAGGTAATGAAGGATTTTCATTACTCCAGCCTCAACGTCGGCCTCGTGACCGTGATACTATATTTCTTTCAGATGATCGTCGCCGTTCCCAGCCTTGCCGTTTCGGTGCGCAGGCTCCATGATACCGGCAGGTCCGGGCGCTGGGTCCTGCTGGAGTTTTTGCCCTTTATCGGCTGGTTATGGCTCTTTATACTGTATCTGCTGCCGGGACAGGAATTTGCCAACGTTTACGGCGAGAACCCCAGGATCGCCCCTTATCAGAAGGGCAAATACAAAACGGATTTTCAGTGCCTCAACGCCTGCCTCACAAAATATGCCGATTTTTCCGGCAGATCGGATATGCAGGAATACTGGGGCTTCCTGATCCTTTCCGGAGAAGTGGGCGGCTTTGCCGCCGCCATAGGCGGACTCTTTGATTTTGCCTTCGGCAGAGCCGATACTCTTTGCGCCGGGATAATGGGAGGCCTTGCGGCTCTGGCATTTCTGATCCCCTGGCTGGCTTCCACCGTGCGGCGTATCCGCAGCGCAGGCCATTCGCCCTGGAAGATATTGCTCCTCTTACTGCCGGTGGTAGGCTGGATCTGGGTGTTCGTGCTCACTGTTCTGCCCGAAACGGAACCGGAGGCCAAACGTATTTAGTGGACAGGGTTTGCGCTATGGCGGAGGATATCCGCCGGATGGATTCGCACTGCGTCCGGACGCTGGGCATGCCCGCCGCCGTTCTTATGGAAAACGCCGGCAGAGGGGCCGCCCGTGAGATAGTCTCCCGGATGGCGCCCTGCCGCGCCGCGGTGCTGGCGGGGAAAGGCAACAACGGAGGAGACGGCTTCGTTATAGCCAGACATCTTTCCGCAGCCGGCTTTGACGCCGCCGTTTTCTGCATAGGCGCCATGGAGGGGCTGTCCGAAGAAGCCGCTCTCAACAGAGAGCTGCTGAAGGCTTTGGGGATAAGGATGATATCCCTGGATCCTTCCGGTCCCCTGCCGGAGCATATGGCGGAGATCAACTCCGCCCCCCTGGTGGTGGACGCTGTTTACGGCGTGGGCTTCAGGGGCAGCCTCAGAGAAAGCGTGAAGCCCTTTGCCCGGGCCCTGCATCCGGAGGGGGCCGTGTTCTGCGTGGATATGCCCTCCGGCATCGACAGCGATACGGGCCGGGGAGAGGCTCTCATGAAGGCCGACTTCACCCTCGCCATGGAGGCGCCGAAGCCGGGGCTTTATCTTTATCCCGGCAGAAAATACGCCGGCGAAGTGATCCGTATCGGGCTGGGGGTCCCGTGGCGCTTTGAGGATCCGTCGCTGCCCCGCCTGAAGGAAAGCTTTTCCATACCTCCCCGGGAGCCCGACTGTTATAAAGGCTCCTTTGCCCACGTGGGCATCGTCGGAGGCAGGCTGGGCATGACGGGCGCCGCTATCCTGGCGGCAAAGAGCGCCCTTTGCTGCGGCGCCGGGCTGGTTTCGGTGGCTTCCCCGTCCGCCTGGGCCCATATCTACGAGACAGCGGTGAGTGACGCCATGACCTGTCCCGTAAAGTCCTCCGAAGGCTACGGGGACGACCCCGGCGAGCTTCTGGAGTTTGCCGCAGGCAAGGACACAGTGGCCATAGGCCCCGGCTTCGGCCGCAGCAGCAGAGAGTTCGTCAGAGAGTTCCTGCGCCGCTGCCCCGTCCCTATGGTGGTGGATGCAGACGCCCTGTGGTGCGCGGGGAACGACCCCGGGCTGCTGGAGGAAATAGGCCCCAAATGCGTTTTTACCCCCCATTACGGGGAAATGAGTTATCTGACGGGGCTTTCCATAGAGGAGATAAAGGCGGACAAGCTGAAAGCCGCCGCCGGCTTTGCACGGCGGTACAACACCTGTCTGGTGCTGAAGGGGCCGGATACCGTCACGGCGTATCCCGGAAAAACGTTTATAAACACCTCCGGCTGTCCCGCCATGGCGGGGCCGGGTTTCGGAGACGTTCTGTGCGGAATGATCGCTTCGGGGGCTGCTTCCCCCGAGGATATGGTCTTTCTCCACGGACTGGCGGGCCAAAGGGCGGCGGAGGAGCTTTCCGAGGCCTGCGTCCGCGCCGAGGATATTATCAGGTATATACCTGTTTGCATAAAAGAAAGGAGCACTTTATGACGCTTAAGGTTTTTTTGGTTTTGCTGCTGGCTGCCGTATGCGGCGCCTGTTTTGCCCTTACCGGCAAGGATATCAAGGGCGTTTACGTAACGGGCTGGACCCGGGGGGCCTTCACCAAGGCGGAAATAGACGCCACCCTGGACGGGGCAAAGCAAATGGGGGCAAAGGACATCTTTCTGCAGGTGCGGAAATATGACGACGCTCTTTACAACTCTTCCCTGGTAAAAAAAGCGGACAGCGTGGCTGCCGGCTTCGATCCTCTGGCCTACGCCCTGAAAAAAGCCCACGGCATGGGACTCAGGATACACGCGTGGCTGGTGATCTGCCGTATCGACGGCCCTTTGTATAAAACCACTCTCACCGCCCGGCAGCGGGGCTGGCTCGCCCTTATGGAGAACGGAGAGGCCATGTCCAACGACGCAGTCTATATCGACCCTTCGGTCCCCGCCGCAAGGGAATACGTATGCAGCGTGGTAAAGGATATGCTGAAGCATTACAAGGTGGACGGCATACACTGGGATTATATCAGGTACGCTTCCAAATCCTACAGCTATTCCGGTTATTCCCGGGCCCTGTTTTATAAGGAATTCGGCACAAGAGACGTTAAATCACCCAAATACTCCGACTTCCGCCGTCACAACATGAACCTTCTGGTCAGGGATCTTCACGCCGCGGTGCGTTCGGTGAACAAAACCGTTCCCATTTCCGCAGCCACCATCACCTGGGGAGGCATGGATTCCTACGAAAGCTCCACTCCCTACGTGTCCGTGTTCCAGGATTACCGCGAGTGGCTGAAGCAGGGCTGGATAGACATCGCCATGCCCATGCTCTACAAGCGGGAAAGCAACGCGGAACAAAAGAAGGATTTCAGGAACTGGCTCAGATCCTTCGGGGAGCAGGGCAGGGACACCCAGTTCGCCGTTACAGTTTCCGACACCATGAACGAGCCGGAGGAAGCGGTGGAGCAGATAAAGCTTATCAAGAAGGCCGGCTACGGCTGGTGCATCTTTGCCTTCAACGACAACGAGTACAGGCAGCCCATCAAAGAGGCTGTGGAAAAGGCCGGTCTGTAAGATGGCAGCCAAAAAACTCTTTGCATGTTTGCTGGCGGCGCTGTGCGCCGCCGCGCTCTGGGGAGCCGACTCTGCCTTTATTGAAGCAGGCAAAGCCGCCGCCCGCGGGGCCGATCTCACCTTTCTGTGGGCCAGCGACACTCACCATCAGGCGGAGACGGGCCACGGCGCCCAGCAGGAGCTGGTGGAGACGCTGGTCTCCTGCGCCAACGGGATCGGAGCGGATTTTGTGGCCATTACCGGGGATCTGGTCCACGGCAACAAGGGCAGAGAGAGCCAGCTCAAAAACCTGACCGAGCTCAGGGGCTGGCTGGACGGGTGCAAAATGCCCGTGATGCCCGCCATGGGCAACCATGACGACGGCTCCTGGCTCATCAGGAGAAGCATGGACAGCGGAGAAGGCGTGGGCATCGGCGAGCTGGTGCCCAAAGAAGACTTTTTCGGCGCCATACTCAAGGGCCACGAGGGCGAGTTCAAAACCGACCCCAAAAACCCTTACGGCGGCTGGTATTACAAGGATTTTACCAAGGCCAAAATACGGGTCATAGTCCTCAACGTCATAGATATCCCCTATATCCCGGAGGGCAACGGCCTGAAATACTACGGCCAGTGGAATTACGGCTTCCGGCAGGAACAGCTTGACTGGCTGGCAAACAAGGCTCTCAAGTTCAGCAAAAAGGGCTGGGGGGTGATAGTCATGACCCACATAGACTACGGCTCACTCTACCTCAGCGCTATCGGCAGCGAGCCCGGGGTCATCCCCGCCAATTCCCGGATAGTGGAAGGGCTTCTGGAGGCCTTTGTCAAAAAGGAGGCCGGCGCCTTTTACTCCGACACGGAGGACTTTGAGGCAAAGGTGAAATACAACTTCCGCCGCAACGGGTCCAACGAGTTCATCGCTTCCTTTTCGGGGCACAGGCACAAGAACCTGTCGGAATACGTGGCGGGGGTCCCCCACGTCCTCATCAGCAACATCTTCAACTCCGGAGCCGGAGGCTTTGATCTGGTGGCGGTGGACAGAAAAAAGGGGACCGTTTCCGCGACCAGGTATTTCAAGGGCCGCGCTCCGGAGCTGGACAGAGTTTTTGTCACCGGCGGCGCCGGCAGCAAAAAATAGCGCGGATACGGATAACGTGATATGAAAAAGCTTGCTATCGTTCTGGCGCTGGCGCTGGCTCTCGGAACCGCGCTGTATGCATCCGGCTTTACCGACTTCGGCAAAGCCGCCGCCAAAAAGGCCGACCTGGCTTTTTTGTGGGCCAGCGACACCCATCATCAGGCGGAGACGGGCCACGGGGCGCAAAAGGATCTTATGGATTCTTTCGTGTCGGAGGCAAATGAAACGGGAGTGGATTTTGCGGCCCTTACCGGGGATCTGGTCCACGGGAACAAGGGCAGAAAGAGCCAGCTCGGGAACCTGGCGGAGCTCCGGGACTGGCTGGACGGGTGCAAAATGCCCGTGATGCCCGCCATGGGCAACCATGACGACGGTTCCTGGTATATCAAAAAGAACCTGGACAAGGGGACAGCCGTCGGGCTCGGAGAGCTGGTGCCCAAGGAAGACTTTTTCGGAACTATACTCAAGGGCCACGAGGGCGAGTTCAAAACCGACCCCAAAAACCCTTACGGCGGCTGGTATTACAAGGATTTTACCAAGGCCAAGATACGGGTCATAGTCCTCAACGTCATAGACATACCCTATATCCCCGACGGCGGCGGCCTGAAATACTACGGCCAGTGGAATTACGGTTTCCGCCAGGAGCAGCTTGACTGGCTGGCAAACAAGGCCCTCAAGTTCAGCAAAAAGGGCTGGGGGGTGATAGTCATGACCCACATGGACTACGGCTCCGAATATCTGGGCAGCAAAACCATGCCCGTCAATTCCCGGATAGTGGAGGGGCTTCTGGAGGCCTTTGCCAAAAAGGAGGCCGGCGCCTTTTACTCCGACACAGAGGACTTTGAGGCAAAGGTGAAATACAACTTCCGGCACAACGGGTCCAACGAATTCATCGCTTCCTTTGCGGGGCACAGGCACAATCATTACAGCGAGTACGTGGCGGGAGTCCCCCACGTCGTCATCGGCAATTTATTCAATCCCGCTTCGGGCGGGTTCTACCTGGTCACGGTGGACAGGAAAAAAAGGCGGATATCCGCCTTCAAATGCTTCAACGGCGCGGCGGCGCCTGAGTTTGACAGAGTTTTTGGATATTAAAATACATCATAAAAGGAATACGGGAGAAAAACAATGAAAAAACCCCTATTGATCCTGGCGCTTATCCTTGCGGCTTTTTCCGCATACGCAAGCGAAGCGTCCTTTATCGAAGAAGGCAGGGAAGCCGCCCGGAAAGCGGATCTGGCGTTTTTGTGGGGCAGCGACACCCATCACCAGTCCGAGGGGAGTTACGGAGCCCAGAAGGGCCTGATAGACGAGTTCGTTTCTGTGGCAAACGGTATCGGCGTCGATTATACAGCCATTACCGGCGACATAGTCAACGGGTATTACAACAGGGAAAGCCAGGAGAGGAACCTTTCCGAAATAAGAGAATGGCTGGACGGCTGCAAAATGCCGGTGATGCTCACTATGGGCAACCACGACGACAACGGCTGGTTCATATCCGGCCAGGCTTCAGTAAAGGAGATCGGCAGTCTTGACGAGCTGTTCCCCAAGGAAGACTTTTTCAAAGTGGCTCTCAGAGGCCACGAAAAAGAATTCGTCCGGGACCCCAAAAACCCTTACGGCGGCTGGTATTACAAAGACTTCACCAAAGCGAAGATAAGGGTCATAATACTCAACTCCATCGATATCCCCTATATCCCCAAGGACAAGGGGCTGAAATATTACGGCCAGTGGCATTACGGTTTCTGTGAAGCGCAGCTGCAGTGGCTGGCAAATAAGGCCCTCAGGTTCAGCAAAAAGGGCTGGGGCGTGATAGTTATGACCCACAACGATTATTCCTCTTCCGAGAAGATCTTTGACCGGGTCATGCGTCCGGTCAACGGCGATATAGTGGAAGACCTGCTGGAGGCTTTTGAGAAAAAAGGATCCGGCACCTTTGTTTCCGAAGTGGAAGACCATAACGCCACGGTGAAATATGATTTCCGCCGCAACGCATCCAACGAGTTCATCGCTTCTTTTGCCGGCCACAGACACGGCGACATTTACGATTACGTGAAGGGCACTCCCCATATCCTTATCGCCGGCATATTCGACAAGCAGAAAGGCGGTTTCGATCTGGTGACCGTGAACAGAAAAAAGAGGACCATTTCCACAAGAAGGTACCTTAACGGAGAGGCCTCTCCCGAAAGGAACAGAGAGTTTCTATATTAAAGGCGATAAGCCCCGGAGCCGGGCAGACGATTTTTGTCTGCCCGGGCCCGAAGGCTTGTTTGGGGAAAACTATCTATGAAAAAAACATTTTTTGCGTTTTTGCTGCTTTTCGCGGCGGCTTTGGCGGTCTTCGCCGGAGAACCGTCTTTTATCGAAGAAGGAAAAGAGGCGGCGAAAAAAGCCGACCTGGCGTTTTTGTGGGCCAGCGACGTTCATTATCAGCCCCAGGACAACCACGGTTCTTCCAGAGAGCTGATCGAAAGCATCGTGGAAGCAGCCAACGGCATGGGAGTTGCCTTTTCCGCCGTTACCGGGGATCTGGTCCACGGCCATTATCCCAGAAATATCTATCTTGAAAATCTTTCCGACGTGCGTTCTTTTCTTGACGGGGCCCTTGCTCCCGTGCTGCCCGTTATGGGCAATCACGACGACAACAGGTATTTCGTCTATAAAAGAGTGGAAAAGGGAGACGGCTTTCTTGATATGAACGAGACGGTTCCCAAGGAAGACTTTTACCGGACCATCCTGAAGGGGCATGAAGACGAATTCGTCCGGGATCCGAAGAACCCTTACGGCGGCTGGTATTACAAGGATTTTACCAAGGCGAAGGTCAGGGTCATAATGCTGAACTCCATAGATATGCCTTATATCCCCGCGGGACGTTTCAAATACTATGGCGGCTACAGTGAAGCCCAGCTGCAGTGGCTTGCAAACAAGGCTCTCAAATTCAGCAAAAAAGGCTGGGGAGTGATAGTGATGTGCCATATCGACTACGGCTCGCAGACTATCGGAAACTGGGATATGCCCCAAAATTCCGAAATAGTGGAGGGGATCCTGGAGGCCTTTGCCAAAAAGGAAGCCGGCACCTTTTATTCGCAGGTCGAAGGTATGGAAGCCAAGGTGAAATACAATTTCCGCAATAACAGATCCTGTGAGTTTATCGGCTCGTTTGCCGGCCATAAACACAAAAACCTCAGCGAATACGTAAACGGGACTCCCCACGTCCTTATAAGCAACGTTTTCAGAGAGGGTACCGGAGGCTTCGATCTGGTGCTGATCGACCGTAAAAAAAGGACCGTAGTTACAAAAAGGTGTATAGGCGGCGCCGCGGAGCCTTCCCTTGACAGAGCGTTCGTTTACTGACAGGGCTTTTGACAGCGGGGCTGCCCGGGTTTTACCGGCGGAACAATGAAGATAGTCATCGCCCCCGACAGCTTCAAGGGCTGCCTTTCCTCTCCGGAGGTGTCTTCCGCCCTGGAGCGGGGCATAAAAAAAATACTTCCGGACTGCTGCATTCTGTCCATGCCTGCGGCCGACGGCGGAGAAGGCACTCTGAGGGCCCTGGTCCCGGAAGACCATATCCGCAGCATCCCGGCGACGGGGCCCGTGTGGAAAAGGGTGGCGTCGGAATACGGAGTGAAGGACGGCCTCGGCATAGTGGAGACCGCCCAGGCAGCGGGGCTCACCCTGGCGGAGCCGCCCCTGCGGGGCGGGCTGGC
>JAGDAG010000208.1 GCA_017959625.1 Abditibacteriota bacterium
GAGGCTCCCGCGGCTCCCGCCGAAACGCCTGCCGCGCCTGTTGAAGCTCCCGCAGCGCCCGTTGAGGCTCCCGCCGCGCCTGTTGAAGCTCCCGCGGCTCCCGCCGAAGCGCCTGCCGCTCCCGCCATCGCCGCGCCTTCGGGAGATCCCGCCCCCGCCGGTTCCATAGAAGGAGCGCAGGCCGATTCACAAAATCCGCTGCCCTCCGACGACAGAGGCATTTATATCACTTCTCCCGTCAACAATGCGGGAGTAAAGGATATCACGGTTTCCGGTACCGCTCTTCCCGGCAGGATGCTTATCTGCACGGTGATGTATTCCAACAACAAAACAGGCATACTGAATATCTCCGGAGTAATGAAAAGCGACGTGGTCACGGTACGGGAAGACGGAGGCTTTATTTTCGGCCCCGTTCCTCTTACGGGAGTTTTTGCCACAAACAAACTGAAATATTACGTCACCGTCTCCTATGCCGATCAGGAGCTGGCAGACGTTCCAAGCCGCGCCCTCACTCTTTGCTACGAATAAACTCTGAAGGAGGCAGATCGATCTGCCTCCTTGTTTTTTAATTGCGAATAAAATGAAAACCTTCGTTATGATCTTTTTTGCTTTCCTCCTGTGCCTCGTTTTTCTGTCTGTCTCCTGCAGCGCCCTTGAGCCGCAGGCAGGCTTTGTATGGCATTATCCCTTTGAAGACAAATATACCGGGGATCTTGAGGGGCTGGGCGCCACCGTGATGAACAGCCGCATCCCCTGGGTGGTGGTAGAGCCCAGGGAGGGGGAATACGATTTTTCCTGTCTTGACAGACAGCTTTCTGCCGCCCGCCTTTACGGTTTCAGGCTTATCCTTATCATAGAATTCAATCCGTTCTGCAAACCCGGCTGGCTTTATGAAAAGTGCAAAGAGGCCGGCGAGATAACGATGAAATACGGCGGCGCCGCAGGAAGCGACAATATGCCTTCTCTTTCGTCGCCCATATACCGCAGCGCCCAGGAAAAGCTGGTTGCCGCTTTGACGGATTATCTTGAAAAAAACGATAAAGAGCATACAGTAATAGGCTATGAACCCGGAGTGGAATGGTGGCATTTCCTTTCCAGCCGCTACAATAAAGCCGACGCCGCGGGCTTCGGAGGCTGGCTTCAAAACAAATACAAAGACGTATCTGCCCTGAACAGCCGCTGGGAAACGGGATACGCTTCCTTTGAGGAAGCGCAGATACCGCCTCTGGAGATCAATCTGGGAGGCGAGGGGGCCGTGGGTACCGGCAGCGTTTACGTTTCTGCCGAGGAACCCAGGAATATCGCCTGGTATAACAGCGAGCCCGTCCCTTTTTCCGGAAATGAACTCACCTTCACGGCGGAGGCAGAGAACAGAGAAGCGGCGGGGCAGGGAAGCTTTCTGACCATTGCCTGGTTCAAAAAAGGCTCCGTTGTTCCCATCGCAAGCAGATCAAGCGTTTCTTTCGGCGACGCCGACGGCAAAACAACGCTTTCTGTGACTTCTTCAAGGCCTCCGGAAGCGTATGGCTTCAGCATTTATATGCTTCTGGTGGGCTTTGGAAAGGTAACGTTTGGCAGCATATCCGTTGAGGGAGACGGACAAACGGTAACGGTGCCTGCCGAAAGGATCGTTTTTGACCCCAGGACCAAAACCGAAGACGCCCGGGGAGAGTATAAGGACGGCTGCTGGACCATAAGCACAAAGCCGTATAGTCCCGTGGAAGTGAGCCTGGCCATGGCGGTGGACTACCAGGAATACTGGCAGGATATTTCCGCAGCTTATCTTGATTCTCTTGCCGCAATGGTGAAAAAATACGATAAAAGCAGGTTTGTTTCTTCGTTTCTTTCCTTTGCTTTTGCCTTTGCCGCGGAGTGGGATTACAACGTTTATACCGGCTTTGTCCCGGACAAGGTTTTCCGCGCCGGCAAAAACCTTGACGTTTTGGGCATGCAGCTTCCGGGAGCGGAAGGGGATCCCTACAGGATAGCAGCCGGCATGGATCTGGCCCGCAAATACGGAAAACCCCTTTGCAATATAGATCTTATCGACTTCAACGGCGGAGCCCTTCTGCCGGTGCAGTCTGTTAAATTTATGGCTCATACCTCCATCATGCACGGAGCGGACAAAATAATATTCTGCAATTATGAAGCCTATGACGAAAACTCTTTCCGCCCTTATTACACTCCGGAGGAGATACGGTCCCTCATAGCCGAAACCAAGGCCGGGCTGAAGGCTGCGGAAGGCTTCCGGCCGGCGCCGGATATAGCGATAATAAACCCCTTTGTCCTGCCGTTTCCGGGTTTGGAGGGAGGCAGCGGGAACGATTCCCGAAGCCTGATAGGCTGGTATAAGCTTATGGAGGACAGACAGCTGGAAGCCGACGTGCTTTCCTTCAACGAACTCGGATACTTTGATCTGAGCGGATACCGGGCCATAATACTTCCTCACAGCCCGTATATGCCGGATACGGCTTTTGAAGCGCTGAAACGCTTTGAAGGGCTGATAATAAGCGTCAGGGATCCCGGTATCTTCGATGAGACCGGCAGAAGGCGTCCGGAGGCCCTTTCGGGGAGCAATATAGTTTTTTGCGAGGATTACGGCCGTTTGTTCACCGGCGCCGGCGAAAGGCATAAACGGGTGGCCGACACTCCTCCCATGATCCAGATAAGGGAGCTTTCCCCCGGGCAGCTGAAGGCTTTGGAAAGGGGCCTGAAGGTGCTGGACCCCCTGCAGAAGGACAGGATCGCGACCCTGAGGACAAGCCGCGTCATGCGGATGTATAATGCCGCGGGGGATATGCTGTATTACGTAGTCAACACCTCGGGAGAAGAGAACAGCGTGCAGAACGTGACCGGCGCCCGGGAGATCATCACGGAAAAGGGAAGAGTCGGCCGTCCCGTATTCAGCAGCTTCTGTATAATCAGGTTCTGAAAAACGGCGCTGTTGAAGAGCGCCGCGGATTTATGCTATAATTAATTGGATTATTCTTTTTGGAGGATTAAATGGATTATTTACTGACGGAGTATCAGCAGGAGCTGGTGGCTGTTTGCAAGGAATTTGCCGAAACGGAAATAAAACCCTATTCCGCAGAGTATGACGAAAAAAACGAATTTGCCTGGCCAATAGTCAAAAAGATGGCCCAGGCGGATATTTTCCGTATTCTTATACCGGATGAATATGAGGGGATGGCCGGCGATACTCCCATAATGAATATGGCGGTGGCGACCGAAGAGCTGTCCAAAGTGGACGGAGCCATTTCTCTTGCTTTTGCCGCAACGGGGCTGGGGACGTTTCCTATCCTGATCTCGGGAAACGAGGAGCAGAAGGAAAAATATCTGCCTATGATAGCCTCCGGCGAACACCTGGCTGCTTTCGGGCTTACGGAAGCGAATGCGGGTTCGGACGTGGCGGGCATGCAGACCAAGGCCGTTGAAGACGGCGACTATTACGTCCTCAACGGAACAAAGCAGTGGATAACCAACGCAGGCGAGGCGGATATCTATTCGGTGTTCGCAGTCACAGATCCTTCAAGGGGTGCGAGAGGCATCAGCGCCTTCATAATTGAAAAAGGCACTCCCGGCTTTTCCTTCGGCAAAAAGGAAAACAAGCTGGGCATCCGCGCTTCCGCCACGAGAGAACTCATTTTCCAGGACTGCCGCATCCATAAATCCCAGATGCTGGGGCGGAAGGGAACCGGCTTTATTACCGCTATGAAGACCTTCGATCAGTCCCGTCCGGGAGTCGCCGCCCAGGCCGTGGGCATAGCCGCCGGGGCGTTGGACTACGCCGTTAAGTATTCCACCGAGCGTATCCAGTTCGGCGCGCCTATCCACAACAACCAGGGGCTCCGCTTCCTGCTGGCAGATATGGGGATGAGAGTGGAAGCGGCAAGGGCCCTCGTATATTCCGTGGCCCGTTATATCGACGCCTGCAAGGGCGAAAAAACCACCACGTATTCGGCAATGGCAAAGTGCTTTGCTTCCGATATGGCCATGAGCGTGACCACCGACGCCGTACAGGTGCTGGGAGGCTACGGCTATATGAAGGAATATCCCGTGGAAAAGATGATGAGAGACGCCAAGATAACCCAGATCTACGAAGGCACCAATCAGATCCAGCGCGACGAGATAGGCAGAGGCCTGGTGCAGGAATCTGCAAGAAAGAACAAATAAAAAAAGCCTGTTTTGGAAGCAGAGGCTTTCGGGCCTTTGCTTCTTTTTATGCTTATGAAAGATATCATATCATTCGGAAGATATATCCGGGAGGGGAAAGAAGCTTCTCCCATAGAATGGATAGTTCTGGAAGAGGAGCCGGGGGCCCTGCTGCTTTTGAGCCGCTTCGTGCTTGCCGGCATGCCTTTCCATAACGAAGAGGCCCTCATCGGGTGGCGTCTTTGCAGCCTTCGGAAAAAACTCAACGAAGAGTTTTTCGGCGCTGCTTTTTCCCCGGATGAACAGCGGCGCATAATTCCTTCGCAAAACGAGAACAAACCCAATTTCCATTACAGGACCGGCGCCGACGGCCCCACGGAAGACAGGGTGTTTTTGCTGTCTTACGACGAAGCCCTGAAGTATTTTGCCGACGACGGCGTCCGCAGGGCGTTTCCTACCCCTTACGCTGCCGAAAACGGCGCCTGGCGGGGCATAGACGGCTGCTCGTGGTGGTGGCTGAGGACGAACGCCCGGCCGGCGGGGCTCCGGGGGCTGAAAACAGACTCCCTTCTCAGCGAATGTATATGCAGGGTGAGAGACCTGGGAAGCATAAGCGTTGACGGGATAGTGTGCACCGCTTCCGGAGGTGTGCGCCCCGCTGTAAGGATAAAGATATAAAAAAAGGCCCGCGATTTTGCCGCGGGCTGATTTTTTTATTTGTTCTGGCCAGTATTTCTGAAATATCTGCCGGTAATGCTTTTCAGAAACTCTTTTTTGTCATCCGTGAGCATATCCCACGAAAAACGCCAGCCCCAGTTGCCGGAAGGCGTTCCGGGGATATTCATTCTGTGCTTTGCGTCCAGCTCCAGAACGTCCTGCATCGGGTAGATGGCGGTCTCGGCAACGCTCATGGCGGCGCAGGCCATAAGCTGCCTTGAAATAGCGTTGCCGTCTATGGAAAGATATCTCCGCACCCTGTCCTGCGTTTCCGGGTCCTGTTCCTGCCACCAGCCGAGGGTAGTGTTGTTGTCGTGGGTGCCGGTATAAACGACGCTGTTTTTCCTATGGTTGTGAGGCAGGTAAAGATTGTCCGATCCGTCAAAGGCAAACTGCAGTATGCACATCCCCGGGAAACCGCATTCGTCCCTGAGGGCCCGGACCCTGTCGTCTATTATCCCCAGGTCTTCGGCTATGACTGCATGTTTTTTGTTTTTCGGCAGCACGGCGTCGAAAAACTCTTTTCCGGGGCCGTTTTCCCAGCGCCCTCTTTTTGCATTCCTGTTTTTGTTCGGGCGTATCTGCCATGCCCGGGAAAAAGCCCGGAAGTGATCTATCCGGACAACGTCCACGGTGTTGAACAGTACGGCGATACGGTCTTTCCACCATCTGAAGCCGTCCTCTCTCATTTTTTGCCAGTCATACATGGGGTTTCCCCAATACTGCCCGTTCTCACAGAAATAATCGGGGGGAACGCCGGAAACGACGGAGGGGCGCCCGGCGTCATCCAGCAAAAACAGATCCTTGCGGAGCCAGAGGCTTTCGGAACCGTAATCAAGGAAGATAGGCAGGTCTCCTATGATACCGATGCCTTTGCCGTTGGCATATTTTTTCAGCGCGGCCCATTGGCTGAAGAAGAAATACTGCAGCGCCATATGCTTTTGCGCTTCCCGGGAATATTTCTTTTCCGCAAGGGCGGGGGTCATCCCCGTACATGCCGGATAACCTCCGGCCGCCATGAAGAGAGCGTACCCCTTCAGCCAGCCTTTGTTGGCCTTTACAAAGCGGCGGTATCCGTCGGAAAAGCCGCCGTTCATAAACCTTTCCGCAGCCTTTTCAAGAAGGGAGTATCTCACATGCGACACCTTTTCAAAGTCTGCGCGTATGTCGCCGGATACGTCAAAAGAGAGCTCTTCGGGTTTCAGAAGGCCTTCCCTGCAAAGGAGCTCCGGGCTGATGAGCAGAGGGTTGCCCGCAAAGGCGGAAAGCCCCTGATAAGGGGAAGCGGAGCTTCCCACCGGCGAAAGGGGCAGGATCTGCCAGTATCTCTGATCCGTTTCCGCCAGAAAATCCACAAAGGAGTATGCGTCGCCGCCCAGGTCCCCGGAGCCGAACCTGCCGGGCAGCGATGTGATATGGCACAAAACTCCGCTTTCTCTTTTTCCGTTCATATCAGCCCTCCGTTTTTATTTCTATCATGGCGTGGCACGTGAATTTATCTATGGTGAAGCAGATCTTCCCTTCGCGCCGGCAGAAGGGTATGGGCTTCCCGTCGGGAACGGACAGCACTTCCGTGGCCTTCTCCGGGATATCGAGGGTGATTTCGGTATCGTATAAAGGCAGCAGTTCTTCGATGACCTCGGTTTTGCGGGAAGGCCTCACGTAACCTTCCGGCGACAGGACCCTTTCGTCTCCGCGGCTCATTATGTTTGCGTAAAGCAGGTGCAGCACGTAGCTGTTTTTCTGCCTTGTGAGAGTGCATCTGGCGGAAGACGGCAGATTTGTTTTCAGCGTCGGCTTTTTGAGCATATAGTCTATGCCTTTTTGCGCCAGCTCCTTATATATCACCGCGCCGAGATCGCCGTATATCTCAAAAATGGGATGGGCGTAGTAAAGAACGTTTTCCGCTTTGTTGAGCACCGCTCCGGGGAACGGGCTTTTTTTGCCTGCCGGAGCATGCTGATGGCTGCAGAAATGCTCCCAGGTGCGGTTGAATTCGGGATAATACACCTCGCCGAGAGCCGCGCCGTCCGTGAGCTCTGCCTGAGAGCTTTTGAGATACATGACCACGGGAGAAGACACGTGCTCGGGACTGAGGAAGCCCCCGGCCTTAAGGTAGTCCGGCTGGTAAGGGCTTTCGCCAATATACCTGCAGCCTGTATCAATGACAAAGCCTTTCTTTTGGGGATCCAGGCCCGAGGTCCCCGAGAGTATGATCCTGCCGCCCCCGCGAAGATATGCCTGCAGCTTTTTGCCCAGGTCTTCGTCTGCAAGGATATCATCGGCCAGTATCAGCAGCCTGTAGGGCTCAAAGGGCATGCTGCGGTTTATGACGTCAAACAGATAATGGCCCTCGAGAAGGACCCGCCCCGTGCCGTTGTCCGCCTCTCTTCTGCCCGTTTCGGCTTCCCGGGACAAAACGGCGATATCCGCCACCCGCCGGGCGCCGGCGCACCATTTTTCTTTGGCTTCCACTTCCTTATAGGCGCTTCCGATAAGGGAATAGGTGCTTTTATCAAGCCTTCCGTCCGGGGAAAGCTGGTCGCCTACGGAGCATTTTGAACCGAAGGCAAGCATCTGCATACATTCGTATCTCAGGGCATTGGGGTGCTTGAAGCCTCCGAATTCTCCCCACGTAGTATGGAATTTGCCGGTCATGCCCAGAAAATCCATGCCCAGGCCGGAAACAAAGGAAGCCGACATAGGAAAATGATCGTAGCCCCAGCCCCCCGTGGGCAGGCTTTCAAGCTCCAGGTGTGAAAAGTATTTCAGTATATCGGTGTTGTTTTTCGCGACGTGCCCGGAGTTGTGGAATACCCGCATCCGGGGATTCACGCATCGGGCCGCTTCCGTGGAACGCCGGTAGTATTCCTCCAGGCCCCGGGCGGCGCACTTTTTTCTGCTTTCCGGCAGAGAGGGGTCAAGGCCGTTGTCCTTCATCCATTTTATGCAGGAGGGGCACATGCATTCCCCCTGGTTGATGATATCCAGAAATATGCCGTCGCATTCCGGATACAGCCGGGCCACCTCTTCGATCTGCGCCGTCAGATAGTCCAGATAGGGGCTGTTGAAGCACAGCTTCAGAAAGCCCGGAGCCAGGCCCCACTGGGTGTAGGTCCTGCCGTCGGGAGAGGGGCGGGCTTCCCGCCACTCCGGGTGCCTGTCGGAGATCCAGGTGTCCGTGCCGGCGGAAATATAGATCGGCGCGTTGATATCCGCCGCCTTGCAGGCTTCGTATTGGGCCTTCAGCAGATCGATCTTCAGATGGGGGTGGACAACTCCCGTTTTGGTGGGATAATAACTGAGGCCGTGATGGCATTTTGCAAATATGGTTATGGAATCCACCCTTGCTTCCTTTAGGGTGTCGATCCATTCGTCGGCGTCAAAGTTTCCGCCGATGTTTTCTATATCGGGATTGGTGTGAAAATCCAGATGCACTTGTCTGAAGCGAAGTTGTTCCATTTTTATCCTCTTATTCCGTTATCAGATCCGCAGACGCGATCTCAATTATCTTTCTGAGGTCACCGACAGAACACTCTGTCTGAAGACCGATCCTTCCCCCGGAAAAGGTTATGGTTTCCAATTTGTCCGCCGTATGGTGTATAAAGGCGGGAAACTGCTTTTTCATCCCTATGGGCGAACAGCCGCCGTGAACGTAGCCCGTAAGGGGCAGCAGCATTTTTGCTTTCACCATGGAAATGCTTTTTTCGCCGGCGGCCCGGGCAGCCTTTTTGAGGTCCAGTTCCTCGGCCACCGGGATCATGAATACGTAATTCTGCCCCGATCTGCCTTCCGTCACCAGGGTTTTGAATACGGCCTTTGCGTCTTTTTTCAGTTTTTCCGCGATCTCCTCACCGCTGAGCGCCTCGGGGCAGGGGTAGGAATAAAGCCTGAAGGGTATGTTCCGCTGCCGGAGAAGCCTTACGGCGTTGGTGTTTTCGTTTTTCATAAGGCTTTACCGTCCTATGACGCTGACTCTTGCCCTTATGAGCTTTACCGGCAGATGGACGTCGAGGCTGAGTTTGCTGCCTCTTGCTTTTGATATGAAGGGCATGTATATCCCGCCGTCGTTTCCGAATATCTCCATTGAATCCGTGTCTGTCAGGATCCTCAGTTTCATGGTTTTGCCGATATCCGCGAATTGTATCTGGCCCAGGGCCTTTACCGCCGGCTCGATACCGGTGCACTGCACCGCGCCGTTGGGCGTGTTTATATTCAGGAAATAGACAAAGGGGTCGTATTCAAATTCGATTTCTATATCCATGGCGGTCCCCTCTATGCCTTCAAACAGGTTTTTGCCGGGTTCCAGGACCGCGGGGCCGAATTCGTAAGTTTGTTTCCACAGCTTTTCGATCTCTTTTACCGGCCGGTGTATGAGCTTGTAGCCGTCTTCGGTTTTTTTGAGAGTCAGGTCCACGGGAAAGCCCATTTGCTGAGAAAAGGGGCGCTGCTCTTCCGTGGGGCCCGCTCCCCATGCGAGAGAGCAGCAGAAAAAGACTGCGGCCGATATGAGCATTATGAGTTTAAACGGTTTTTTTGTCATGTCCATGTTCGGGCGATTCCCTCCGGGGGTTTCTTGTGATCACAGTATTATTATACCACAAACGAAAGCTGTTTGCCCCGCAAACCGGCCTTAAGCAAGGAGAAGTATTGACAGGCCGCCCGGATAATGTTATAATTAGAAAAACTATTATAAATGACGATCTTATCGGAGCCTGCTTATGAACAGAACCCAAGCGCTGAAACGCGAGCTGGAGCTCCCCTGCGAGGGAAGCAAGCTGACCTTTATATATCTTGCCAGGGGACTGGCGGAGCCTGCGGAAACCACGGCCCGGCGCAGGGCCAACGGCTGCCGCGCCCTGTTCGGCCTGCCCGAACCCTTTATTTACAAAAACGACCTGATCTGCGGCTGTCTCCGCAGTATCTGGGGCGTGGCGGACCCGGAGGAGGCAGAGAAGGCGGGAAAGGCCCTCGAAAAGCTGGGGGGCCGTAATTTCGGCACCAACGCCGACCATTTTGCCCCGGATTACAGGACCCTGGTGGAAAAAGGCGTCCCCGGCATGCTGGCAGACATCAAAGCCTCGCTGGAGGCCCACCGGGGAACAGAGGAGGAAGCCTTTGCCCGGGATATGCTCATAGCCTTTGAAGGCTTTAGCCGGATGATAGAAAACTACGCCGCCAAGGCGGAAAGCCTCATGGGAGAGGAGGGCTACGACCGGGACAGGCTGGGCTTTATTGCCTCCAACTGCCGGGAGATACTTCTCCACGCTCCGGAGACCTTTGCCCAGGGGCTGCAGCTGGTTTGGCTCACCCATATGGCCTTCCTTTACGAGAACCGCTACGCTATGGCCTTAGGGCGCATAGACCAGTATCTCTTCGGGCTCTTTGACGCCGATATCAGGGCGGGCAGGCTTACGGAGGACCGGGCGCAGGAGCTGCTGGAAAACGTATTCATGAAGATCTACGAGATCCACGCGCTGTGCGGCGGAGACGACGTAGTCAATATCGCCATAGGCGGACGGGACAGGCAGGGCAGGGAGTCTGTGAACCCTCTGTCTCTCTGCGTGGTGCGGGCCGTAGGCGCCTGCAACGTGCCGGGGCCCAATCTGTCTCTCAGATATACCCCCGGCATGAGCGACGGATTCATAGACGAGTGCCTGCAGGTGATAGGTACGGGACTGGGGTATCCCGCCCTCATGAACGACGACGTGAATATCGCGGCCCTTTCCCGCTACGGCTACGACATGGAGGACGTTTATGACTACTGTATGGTGGGCTGCATAGAAAACTTCATTACCGGCTGCCAGCCTCCCTGGAGCGACAACCGTTTTGACACCCCCAAGTATCTGGAATACCTGTTCAACGAGGGCGGCGATCCCTTCGCCGGCACCCGGGGACCCGATACCGGCTCGATAGACGGCATCCGCACCATGGAGGACTTCATGGAGCGGTTCGAGGAGCAGCTCCGGCAGGCAGTGAAGCAGTACGTGGACAGGTTCTACGGCTACAACGTGATAAAGGACCCCGAAAACTACACCCAGCCCTTCCTTTCCTGCTTCTGCAAAAACTGCATCCAAAGGGCAAAGGACATCAATATGGGAGGGGCCAAATATCCTTCCGTCCACGGCGCGGGGCTTATGGGAGTAGCCACGGTGGCGGATTCCCTGGCCGCAGTGGAAAAGGTGGTGTTCGAGGACAAATATACCGATCTTGCCACCCTCAGGGACGCCATGAACAAAAACTTTGAAGGCTGTGAAGAGCTCCGCGGCAGGCTTCTGGCCGCCCCGAAATACGGCAACAACGACGACATGGCGGACAAATACGCCGTGTGGTTCGTCAGGTTCCTTGGCGGCGAATTCGCCAAATACAAAACCTATGACGGCGGCGGAATATATATAGCCATGGCTTCAAATATCAGCAATATAGGCTCCGGCGCAGGCACCGGCGCCACTCCCGACGGCAGGCTGGCGGGGACCCCGCTCTCGGACGCTTCCTCGCCTACCTACGGCAGGGACGTGAACGGGCCCACCTCCGCGGTGCTGAGCCTTACCAAACCCGATTACACAGTGTGCGCCTGCGGCTCCGTGGTGAACCAGAAATTCTCTCCCGATATGTTCAGGGGCATAAACAGAAAAAAGCTCCAGAGCCTGATAAGGGCCTACTTCGCCAGGGGAGGGCAGGAGATGCAGATCAACGCCACCTCGCCGGAGGTTTTGCGGGACGCCATGAAGCACCCCGAAAACTATCAGAGCATGGTGGTGAGAGTCTCCGGTTTTTCGGCATTTTACGTTACGCTTGCTCCCGAGGTCCAGCGGGATATCCTTGCCAGGACCCAGCACGAAGCGGCGGTATAAGGAAGGTGATTTATGAAAAAAGCAATAGCAGCCGTATTCATTGGGGCCGGCAGGCCCTTCGAGGTCAGGGAATTTGACGTAACGGAGCCTCCCGCAGGCTACGGCCGCAGCAGCCTTATAGCCAGCGGCATCTGCGGCACCGATATCCATATGACCCGCGGCACCCTAACGGTAGGCGCGCCCAGCATAATAGGCCACGAGTTCATAGGCCGTCTGGAGGCCTGCGACGAGAGGGAAGCCGCCGCCTTCGGCCTCAGGAAGGGCGACGCGGTGGTGGCGGATATAGCCGTTCCCTGCGGGGAGTGCCTGCTGTGTAAAACCGGCGACGACGCCAACTGCGTCAATATGCAGGTGACCAACGGCGGCAGCATAGACGAAGCCCCGTATCTCTACGGAGGCTACGCCCAGGTCAACTTTACCCCTCTTAAAAATCTGATAAAGGTACCCGAAGAAGTGGATCCCCGGGCGGCGGCGGTCTTCGCCTGCCCCGGCCCTACGGTGGTCCACGCCTGCAGGCTGGCGGAGCAGGCCGGGATCAGCTTTAAGGGAATGGAGAGCGCCGTGGTCCAGGGAGCCGGACCCGTAGGCATGTTCGCCATAATGTATCTCAAAGCCCTGGGAGTTAAAAAGGTGACGGCGGTCCTGCGCTCCAACAAGAGCTTCCGCGCCGAAGCGGCCAAAAGAGCCGGAGCGGACAGCGTGCTGTTTTTATCCGACGGGAACGTAACGGAGACCCTGGCCGCAGAGAACGGCGGCCTTGGAGCGGACCTGTGCTTCGAAGCCTCCGGCGCCCCGGAAGCCGTGCCCGTGGGGATCGACGTTTTGCGCAACAGAGGCGTGTATCTGATACCGGGACAGTATTCCATGAGCGGGGGAGTGGAGATCCAGCCTCAGCTCATCACCTTCAAGGCTCTCAGGATAATAGGCTCCTCCCAGTATTCCGTTGTTGACGTAAAGGATTATCTGGAGTTCCTGCGCCGGCACAGCGCCCTGGAAAAGGTGATACTCTCCATGGGCAGCTTTTACCCCGTGGAGGACGTAAACACGGCCATAGAGGCCGCAGACAGGGGCGAAAATATCAAGACCCTGCTGGTGCCGTAAAAGAAACATCTGGGGCCCTTCCGAAACGCTTCGGAAGGGCCCTTTGGCTTGCCCCGGCTTGAAACGAAAGCCGGGTCTGTGGTATAATCTTATTGCCGTCGGGAAGTGGCGCAGCTTGGTAGCGCATCTGTTTTGGGAACAGAGGGCCGCAGGTTCAAATCCTGTCTTCCCGACTTTGTTTAATCCAGCTTCCAGAAACCGGTGCCGGTCTCCGGATCGAACTTTTTGCGGATGGTCCCGCCGACAACGGGCCTGAGCTCTATCTCGCAGGTATATAGCACCCGCAGGCTCTTCATATGCCCCCCCGCGGTGAGGTGCCGGCCGTCCTTTTTATACGCCAGCAGCCCGTGAGTGTGATGGACCGGCGACGCGGCGTCCTCGTCCCACATCACGTTGCCGTTGAGGGATACAAGTTCCAGCATTCCCTCCAGAGTCTCCTGCCGGAAGGCCCCCTTTGCGGGGTCGAAGGTCAGGACCTCCGCCAGGTCGCAGCCTCCTATGCCGGAAAATATGGCGGACTTTATGCCCTCTTTTCGGCACACCCTGAGTATGGCCTCTATTACTTCTTCGCCTTTGTCCACCCTGATATATACTGTCGATCCGAATCGCTTGTGATCCATCATTTGCTCCTTCTTATGTATTCCTCTTTTATTTTACTCCTTTCCGCCCTCCCGTTCAACCTGAGGTATTGCCATATATGCCCATATATTATAAAATATTATTGTAAAAACAAACGGCCGGCAGGCATACCGGATGCCACCGGACAAAACGGGCCGCCGATAAATAAAAGGAAACACTGTAACAAGGAATACTCTATGGATTATGAAAAATTGACCGACGCCGTCATAGCGGCTTTGGGCGGGAAGGACAATATCCTGAGCGTCATGAACTGCATGACCCGCCTCAGGGTGACCCTGGCAGACCCGGGCAAGGCGGATACCGGGGCCCTGAAAAAGATCGAAGGGGTCCTGGGAGTGGTGTCCGACCGCGAGGATTATTACGAAGTGGTGCTGGGCCCCGGCGTGGTGAAGCAGTGCGCCGATATCTGCGCCAAAAGAGGCATAGGCGGCTCCGAGCCGGACTGGCGGGAGAACAAAAAGGCCTTTCGCGAGAAGCATAAAGGCGGCGCCCTGAAGGCGGGGCTGAAGACCTTCGGAGACATATTCATCCCCCTGATCCCCGGCGTTATAGCCGCGGGCCTTTGCGGAGGGCTGTCCATCCTGCTGGAACAGGCGTATCCCGGCCACAAGGATATCAAGTGGCTGGAGACTCTTATCCAGCTGATGAAGCTCATCAACGCCGCCTTTATGACCTATCTCACGGCCTGGGCGGGCTACAGGGCCGCCGAGAAATTCGGCGGGACCCCCATACTGGGCGGCATGCTGGGCATGATAACGGGCCTGGACGGCATCAACACGGTGTCGGAGATATGGGGGCTCTTCAATACTTCCGAGCCTCTGACTTCTGTCCTGCGGGCAGGGAGAGGGGGCGTTTTGTCCGCGGTTTTCGGAGTGTGGCTCATGGTCTGCATAGAGAAGTGGCTCCGGAAAAGGATGCCCTCGGCTCTGGACGTGATCATAACTCCCCTGATACTGCTTCTGGGCTTTTGCATACCGTATATATTCATAGTGATGCCCCTCATGGGATACGTTTCCAACGGCATCTGCTGGGTGGTGGAGCAGGTGTGCATGTCCGACAGCGTGGTTATAAGGGCTGTGGCCGGCTACGTTTCCGCGGCTCTGTTTTTGCCTATGGTATCCGTGGGTATGCACCACGGCCTGGTGGCTCTCTATACCGTGCAGCTCAACACCCTGGGCTACGTCACCCTGTATCCCGCTCTGGCCATGGCCGGAGCCGGCCAGGTGGGGGCCTCCATAGCCCTTTGGATAAAGGCCCGCAAGGTGAAGAACGTCCGCCTTTCCCGGGTCATAGCCGGCGCTCTGCCCGCAGGCTTTCTGGGAGTAGGGGAGCCTCTCATTTACGGCGTCACCCTGCCTTTGGGCACTCCCTTTATTACCGCCGGGCTGGGAGCGGGCTTCGGAGGCGCCTTCATAATGGCCATGGAGGTGGCCGCCACTACCTGGGGGCCTTCGGGGCTTCTGGGCCTCTTTGTCATGACCGGCGGGCCCAA
>JAGDAG010000209.1 GCA_017959625.1 Abditibacteriota bacterium
AAAACAAGCTTTTTCATACTTTTCTCCCGAAAATGTGTTCCGTCACTTGTCCCCGCAGCCGCACAGCCGTTTGCGCAGAAGGTCGGCGGGGATTATCATAAAGGCCAGCGCCAGGGTCTTTGCAAGCTCCGGAAAGCTCAGCCCGAAGCAGCGGAAGATGTGGCCGCCCCAGTAGGTCATGGCGAGCTGGATAAGCGATATACCCAGAAAAACGCCTATGAACCCGGGGTTTTTGCCTATATTGGCAAAGATCTTCAGCCCCTCCGTCCTGGCATTGAACATATTGAACAATATGGTGAAGATATAAAAGGTGAAATAGGCTGTCAGCAGCCTGTCCGGCCCCGGCGCCGCGGCGCCGAAGATCAGCCTTGCGAAAACTCCCGTCCCCAGGAACGCCATGGAGACAAGGGTAAGATACAGCCCGCCGAACAAAATGGAGGCCCCCATACTTCTTGTGATGATGCTTTCCTTTTTGGGAACGGGCCTGTCCTTCATAAATTTTTTCAGGGCGGGCTCGGTCCCGAAGGCCACCGCCGCAAGAGTGTCCATCACCAGGTTCACCCAGAGCATCTGGGTCACCGTCAGGGGAGAGGTGATGATCTTTTCCAGCCTGTCCCCCACGAAAGGCACCATCACCGGGCAGATGAGGTTTATCAGCACGGCGGAAACGTTCACCGTGAGCTGGAACACTATAAATCGGCGTATGGAATTGAATATGGTCCTGCCGTAAAGCACGGCCTTTGTTATGGAATGGATATTGTCGTCCAGGATAACTATATCCGCCGCTTCCTTGGCGGTCTCGGTGCCGCTGCCCACTCCGAAGCCCACGTCGGCCCTGGTGAGAGCGGGGGCGTCGTTCACTCCGTCGCCGGTCATGGCTGCCACCAGCCCCAGCCTCTGGGTAAGCTCCATAAGCCTGTATTTGTCCCCGGGAAGGGCCCTGGCCACCACCCGCAGCCGGGGGATAACGGCCATCACCTCTTCGTCGGACATGGCGGCAAGGTCGTTGGAGGTGAGCACCACGTCTTCCTCCCCGGCCAGGATGCCGCATTCCGCCGCTATGGCCTGAGCGGTCTCCCTGCGGTCTCCGGTGATCATCACCACCTGCACTCCCGCTTCCTTCAGCTCCCGGACTGCGGTCATGGAGGAGGGGCGTATCTCGTCCCGTATGGCGATATAGCCCAGAAGCACCATTTCCTTTTTGAGAAGCTCCTCGCAGGAAAGGGTCTCCGGCCGGTCAAGGCAAATGGCGACGGCGATCACTCTTATCTGCCGGGAAGCCAGATTGTCTATTTTTCTTATAAGCTCTTCGCGCTTTCCGCCGGAAAGAGGCTGCGGGTCCGCGCCTTCGTCAAAATAATAAGCGCAGCCCGAAAGCACCTCCGGGGCGCCCTTCAGCAGCACCATGTCCCTGCTGCCCCCCACGGTCACTTCCTGGGCGGAAAATTTATACGAGGAATCGAACAGGATGGCCGCCTTTTTCTCTACGGGGACCTCTACCTTCTGCCTCCAGGCCCAGAGAGCCAGGGCCTTTTCCGTCAGGTTGCCTCCTATCACCTTCACCTCGCCGCCGTCCTCGGAGACCTGGGAGGAGGTGTTGGAATTGATGGAAAGGGTGAGAAGGTCCCTCAGGCCCTGAGGTATATCCTCAAACAGGGTATAGTCCCTGCCGGTGCCGTCAAAAAAGCTCACCACCTCCAGTCTGCCCCGGGTGATGGTGCCGGTCTTGTCGGAATACAGCACGTTGAGGGCGCCGGCGGTCTCTATCCCCGCCAGCTTGCGCACCAGCACGTTGGAGGAAAGGAGTTTCTTCATATTCAGAGACAAAACCAGCATGGTCATCAGGGGCAGCCCCTCCGGCACCGCCACCACCACGATGGTCACCGCCAGGAGGCACGCCTTCACCAGGTCCGCTATCACGCGGCCGCCGTTTGCCGCCGAGAAATACGTGGCGAAATGCAGGTTTTTGTCCATGGTGTAATCGAATATGGTGGCCAGCATATAGATGACGGCGATGACCACTGCCAGTATATAGCCGTAACGGGCGATATACCCCGCCAGCTTCTCCAGCTTCAGGTTGAGAGGGCTTTTTTCCTCGTTTGCCAGAGAATCCGCGGCGGAGCCCATAAGGGTCTCCCGGCTTATCTTGTGCACCTTCATGACGCCGGCGCCTTCGCACACCACCGAGCCCCTGTGGAGCTTGTAGGGGTTCAGGAGCACGCTGCCGTCCACGTCGTATTCGTTGGAATCCCAGCTGCGGTCCCAGTTGACGTCCCCCGGGAAGACCTCCTTGCGGCAGGGCTCGTTTTCTCCGTTGAGGGCGGCCAGATCGGCGGAAAGGGACCCCGCCGCCAGATAGCCGTCCGCCGGGATCTTGTCCCCGGATTCCAGCACCACCAAATCGCCCCGCACTATATCGTCTACGGGTATCTCCTTCAGCTCTCCGCCACGGCGCACCTTGACGCTGATCTTCGACGCCTCGTTCTGCAGCCGGCGGAACTGGTTTTCCGCGCTGAATTCCGAAAGCGTGCCCAGCAGCACCGCCAGCACCACGGCCACAAAAATGCCTATGGGCTCGTAAAACTCCACCAGATGCAGAAAGGCAAACACGGTCTCCAGTATGAACGCCACGAGAAGTATGTCTATCATGGCGTCGCCCTTGACGGTCTCCCAAACTGCCTGCAAAAAGGTCTTGGAGGGAGCGGTCTCTATCCTGTTGGTGCCGTATTTTTGGCGGGAAGCCTCCACCTCTTCGGGGGAGAGGCCCTTCAGTTCTTCGTTCATGTGGTCCTGTTATCCTTTGATCTCAAAGCGGTCCTGCTCGCCGTCCTTATACCACTCCAGGGGTATATCGGAGTCGTTCACCACGTTCGACACGGTGACATTCTTCATATCGGAGTCCGACATGCAGAGCACCGCGGGGGCGTGCCTGCCGTCGGCGGTGTAGTAAACGTCCTCCACGCTGATGTCCTCCAGAGTGGCTCTGGGGGAGCCGGGCACGGGATAGGGCCCCTTTATGGCGTCGTATTCCGCCTGCCGCGAGGGATGGTAGATAAATACGTCGCTCACGGCGTTGAAGCCGCACCACAGGGCCGGGCCGCCGTCGCTGTGAACGTGTATGCCCCTGGCATGGAGGTTCTTCACGCAGCCGCAAACGTTGATGGCGGTGCGGGCCCGGGTGAACACGTTCTCTATGGATATATCGTGCATATCCCCGGGCCTGCATCTCATTTCCGGATTGAAGCGGAAATAGTCCGGCAGGTCGTCGCCTATGCGGAAGCACATCTGCGACTGGGCCTCTTTTCCGGGGCGGCTGATCTCAAAAATGTTGCTCAGGCTGATATTATACACCTTGCAGCCCTTGTGGCACAGGAGGCGCACTATGGCGCACAGGCTGGTGACAGCCCTGACGTCCTTCACTATGATGTCGTGGACGTCCATCCCGCTGCCCTCCACATACCACTCTTTGCTCTCGTCGGGAGTGGACATGGAGCAGTTGGCTATGAAGTCGTCTCCCGTCTCCCCTTCTATGTTCTGTATGAGGATGTTGCTGCAGCCCATAGAGATATCGATGCCGTCCTGGTTGCGCCAGGTCTCATGAGTATCCAGGGCGTGGCGGGTGAGGCGCAGATTCATATCCCGGATGACGCCGTTGCGGCAGAAGAAGGCCAGGAACACGTACCAGCGCTGGTCCCGGCACTCCAGGCCGGACACCTCAAAATCCTCCACGTTGTGGAAGAATATCAGCAGATTGGCGAATTTGGTGGGCAGGCCGTTTTCCCGCTGGTGAACTCGTTGAGGCCGTTGGGCTCGCCGCCGTCCAGCACGGCTCCGTTTTTTCCTATGAGGCGTATGTTCCGCTCTGTCCCCTCCCGGGTGTTGCCCTCGGGGGTATAGGTCAGGCTGTTGCGGAACATATTGTCAAACACCCCGTCCGCCATCCGCAGATGGCACCCGTCCAGGATCACCGTCATATCCGACGGGATCAGGATGCATTTCTCTATCTCCCAGAGAGGTTTGCCGGTGCGGGCGTTCATCCGGGGCACCGTCACCTGCCCCAGGCCCTTCTCCGCCGCCAGGCCGATGGCGGCCTGTATGGCCTCGCTGTCCGAGGAGGCCGCGATCTCCGGGTCGTTGGGGGTCACGAAGCCGCAGGCGGCAAACGCTCTGCCGCATAGCGCGGCGGCAAGAATCATGGTCAAACAAACAAGCATATCGTCCTCAGCCTAATTTTTCCTTAAGTATCTTTCCCACCACGGCAGGGTTTGCCTTGCCTTTCATCTCTCTCATCACCTGGCCGGTGAAGAAGCCCATGAGCTTGGCCTCGCCGTCTCTGAATCTCTGTACCTCTTTGGGGTTGGCGGCCAGTATCCTGTCCACGCATTCCTCGATGCTGGAGGTGTCGGACACCTGCTCCAGGCCCTTCTCCTTGACTATGGCCTCGGCGGCCTTGCCGGTGGCGAACATCTCCGCGAACACCTGCTTGGCGGCGTTGCGGTTGATCTTGCCGGAATCCATGAGCTCCAGCACGGCCTTCACGTCTTCGGGCTTTATGCCGCACTCCGCGAGAGGCCTGCCGGACTCGTTCACCAGCTTCAAAAGCTCCGTCATTATCCAGTTGGCGGCGGCCTTGGGGTTCTTCACCATAGCCGCGGTCCTGTCAAAGAAATCCGCCAGAGACGGGTCGTCCACCAGCACTTCGGCGTCCGTGAGGGGCAGGGAGTAGTCCTTCACAAAGCGGTCCCGCTTGGGGATGGGCAGCTCGGGTATCTGCGACCGGACCTCCTCCACGTATTCCTCCGACAGCCTGATGGGCACCAGATCCGGCTCGGGGAAATAGCGGTATTCCTGGGCGGATTCCTTGGTGCGCATGATGGTGGTCTCGTCCCGGGCGTCGTCCCAGCGGCGGGTCTCCTGCACTATCTTTTCCCCTTCCTCCAGACAGGCTATCTGACGCTTGATCTCGTAATCGGTGGCCAGATGCACCACCCGGAAGGAGTTCAGGTTCTTGAGTTCCGTCTTGGTCCCCAGCCTGTCCGAACCCGCGGGCCGCACCGAGATGTTCGGCTCGCAGCGCATGGAGCCCTCCTCCATACGGCAGTCGGAGATCTTCAGATAGACCAGCAGCTGCCTGAGCCTCTGCACGTATTCCCGGGCCTCCTCGGCGTTTTCGATTATGTCATAGCCCTCGGGGGCCGGCACCCGGGTGACTATCTCCATGAGGGGAGTGCCGGAGCGGTTGTAGTCCACCAGGGATTTGCCGCCCTCTACGTGGAGCAGCTTGCCCGTATCCTCTTCCATGTGGACCCTCAGGATCGCTATCTTCTTGGTCTTCCCCCCCGAGTTTATTTCCAGATACCCGTTGTAGCCTATGGGGCTGTCGTATTGGGAGGTCTGAAAGTTTTTGGGCAGATCGGGATAATAGTAATTTTTTCTGTGAAAATAGTTTTCGTAATTTATCTTGCAGTTCAGCGCCAGAGCCGCCTTCAGCATGAATTCCACTGCCCGCCTGTTCACCGAAGGCAGAGAACCGGGCATGCCCGTACACACGGGACAGCAGCGGGTGTTGGGCTCGCCGCCGAAATCCACCCTGCAGCCGCAGAACATTTTGGAACGGGTAGAGAGCTCTACGTGGACCTCCATCCCTATAACAGCATCGTATTTCATTTGTTCCCCCCAGGAAAAGCCGGTTTTTTTCTGAAATCCGAAGTCTGCTCAAAGGCGTAAGCCGCCCTGAGCATCACTTCCTCCCCCAAAGCGGGAGCCATTATCTGCAGCCCTATTGGCAGGCCCTTCCCGTCAAAGCCGCAGGGCAGGCTCATAGCGGGGATGCCCGCAAGATTGGCGGGAATGGTGCATATGTCCGCCAGCTTCATGGTGTAGGGATCGTCCGTCTGTTCCCCTATGCCGAAAGCGGTATCGGGAGCGGTGGGGGAAATGATGACGTCGTATTCCGAAAAGATCTTTTCAAAATCGTTTTTCACCAGGGTCCTTACCTTCTGGGCCTTAAGGTAGTAGGCGTCGTAATAGCCCGCGGAAAGGGCGTAGGTGCCTATCATTATCCGCTGCTTCACCTCGGGGCCGAAGCCCTCGGTGCGGGATTTTTTATACATGGAGAAGGTATCCCGGGACAGAGGCGACCTGTGGCCGTATTTCACGCCGTCGTAGCGGGCCAGGTTGGAGGAACACTCTGCCGGCGCGATTATGTAATACACCGGGAGCCCGTAGCCCACGTTGGGCATGGAAACGTATTCCACCACGGCCCCCAGCTCTTCGTAATGCTTCATGGCGGCCAGCACCGCGCCTTTGGTGTCTTCGGCGATGCCCTTTTCCATGAATTCCCGGGGGACGGCTATCTTCATGCCTTTGATCTCCGTGGTGAGCGCTTTGGTGAAATCCGGCGCTTCGGCAGAAAGCGAGGTGGAATCCATAACGTCTCTGCCGCAGATGACGTTCAGAGCCAGAGCGGCGTCCTCCACGTCCTTGGTCATGGGGCCTATCTGATCCAGGGAAGAAGCAAAAGCCAGAAGCCCGTAGCGGGACACTCTTCCGTAGGTGGGCTTCACCCCCACGATGCCGCAGAAGGACGCGGGCTGCCGGATGGATCCGCCGGTGTCCGACCCCAGAGCGAAGGCGCATTCGTCGGCTGCCACGGCCGCGGCGCTGCCGCCGCTGGAGCCCCCGGGCACCCGGGAAAGATCCCAGGGATTGCGGGTGGGGAAAAAGGCGCTGTTCTCGCAGGAGGACCCCATGGCAAATTCGTCCAGATTGGCCTTTCCCGTCATGGGTATCAGGTTCTCTTCCAGCTTTTCCACGGCGGTGGCGTTATACACCGGAACGTAATTTTCCAGTATCCGCGATGCGGCGGTGGTGCGCACCCCCGCCGTGGACATATTGTCTTTCACGGCGCAGGGCACTCCCGCCAGAGGAGGCAGAAGCTCTCCCGCGGCGGCGAGCCTGTCGGTCTCTTCCGCCGCCTGCAGCATTTTGTCTTCGGTGACGGTGATATACGCCTTCACGGCGTCTTCCTTTTCGGCTATGCGGCCTGCAAAGCTCCGGGCTATCTCCGCAGCGGAGGCTTTGCGGGTCCTGATAAGCTCCGCCAGTTCGTGGGCGGTGAGTTCATAAAGCTCCATATCGCTCCCTCCCTAATCCGTGTCCACGATACGGGGGACCACAAAAGCGTCGTCCATGGTATCGGGTCCGTTTTTTATGACGTCCTCCGGCGAAAGAGAGGGGCGAACCTCGTCTTCCCTGAAAACGTTATACATGGGCACCGCGTGGGATGTGGGCTTTATCTCCGAGGTGTCTATCGCCTGAAGGCTGGCAAAATCGTCCAGCAGCTTGTTTATCTGTTCCGTAAGCTTTTCCGCATCCTCCCCCACCTCAAGACGGGAAAGATGGGCAATGGCTTCTATATCCTGTTTTGTAAGCAAAATATAACCTCATTAACCGGCGGAAGGCCGTATTTTATACCTTTTGGCACACATAATTATTATAACAGAACAAAGGGCTTTTATACAAATACGCCTCCCGGGGCAAAAAAAGGAAAAAACCGGGCGGAGGGGCCGGATTTATGCTATAATTATTCCGGAAGGAGGGCAGCCTGTTATGAAATTTGCTCTTTTGGTCCTGGTTTTCGTCTTTGCGGCGGCGGCCTTCGCCCAGAGAAAACCCTTCGACAGGGACAAAATAACCTTTGAAAACGTGCGGGAATACGCCTACACCAACGCAGACATAGTAAAAAAGCCCGTCCGGGGCGTTTATCTCAATTTCCACGGAGCGGGCTACGGAGACGTCCGGAACGAAGACTCCCCCTTTGCAAAAGCCCTGGCAGAAGCGGGAGTGGTCGAGATATTCCCCTACGGCACCCAGGACAGCTGGATGAAAAAGGGGCCGGCGGAAGAAGTGGAATTCCTGGTGGACGTGATCCGCAGGAAATACGGCATCCCCGACTCTGTCCCCGTTGCCTTCGGAGGCTGCTCCATGGGGGGCTTTGCCGCCCTCACCTTCGGCCTGTTTTCAAAAATAAAGCCGGCGTGCGTGCTGGCCAACTGCCCGGTGAACGTCCCCGAAGACTGGGTGGATTTCCAGAAGCCGGGGCTGCTGCCCGGCACCCTGGAGGGCATAACGCACCCTCTGGCGGCGGCGGACAGGCTGCCGGAGGCCGATTATTTCTTCATATCCGGCACCAACGATCCCATACCCTATATGGCGCGGAACACAAGGGCCCTGGCCCGCAGGCTCCGGAAACGGGGCCTTAAGGCGGAGCTTTACGAGGGGCCCATAGGCCACTGCGGCGCCACGGAGGAGATGATACTGGCGTGGAACAGTTTTCTGTTCGAACGCCTGGGCGTCGACGCCCCCGCCTGCCCTTACGGCAGCTGGTATTAGGAGAAGCGTATATGCACCAGCTGTTCTTTTTCATGGCCCTGCTTCTTTTTGCCGCCTCCGCCGGCGCGGCGCGGCTCCCCTTTGACCCGAACGAGGCCGAAAACATAAGTTACGAAAACGTCCGGGAATACGCCTACACCAACGCGGACATAGTAAAAAAGCCCGTCCGGGGCATATATATCAATTTCCACGGCGCCGGCTTCACCGGCACAATAGACGAAGATACGCCCTTTGCCAAAGCCCTGGCAGAGGCGGGAGTGGCGGAGATATTCCCCTACGGCGACCGGTATTGCCTCATGAACGAAAAACTGGCGGAGCAGGTGGAATATATCGTGGATATCATACGGAAAGAGCTGAAGGCCCCGGATTCCGTCCCCGTTGCCTTCGGCGGCGGCTCCATGGGAGGGCTTGCCGCCCTCACCTTCGGAGTGTTTTCAAACATCAAGCCGGTATGCGTGCTGGCCAACTGCCCCAACACGGATCTTTATGCAAGAGAGAAGCTCAGGCCGGAAACGGCAGAACAGCACCGCCGCGCTTTCCGGCATACAGATCTTCCCTGGGACACGGTCCTGCGCATCCATTCGCCCCGGTATCTCATAAACCGGCTGCCGGAAACCGATTATCTTTTTTTGTCCGGCGACAACGATCCGGTCCCCGGGCTTTCCCGCGATACGGAAATACTTGCGCGCCTGCTGAAAAAGCGGGGAGACAGAGTGGCGTTTTACTCCGGCCCCATAGGCCACTGCAACGCCACGGAGGGGATGACCCTGGCCTGGAACAGGTTCCTTTACGAACATCTGGGCGTTGACGCTCCCGACAACCCGTATAAAAGCTGGCGCTGATTTTGGAGGCTTATATGAAAACCGTTCCCGAACAAATAATAACCCCCGAAAACCTGAGCCGTTTCTGCTACACCAACGCCCCGCTGTTAAAAAGAGACCTGCGGGGAGTCATCCTCACCTTTCACGGCAGAGGCGAGCCGGGCTTCCTTTCCCACAGCCCGTTTTCAAAGGAGCTGGCGGAAAAGGGCCTAATACAGATTTTCCCCTACTACGGGCCCTGGGCGTGGATGAACTCCGGCGCCGTAAAGATCACCGACGCTCTGGTGTCTGCGGTATATGAACGCTGGGCCGGAGGAAAAGACGTCCCCCTGGTGTGCGAGGGCGGGAGCATGGGAGGCCTGGCCGCCCTTATCTATCCCGTCCTGGGGTGCAGGAAGCCCGCGGCGGCGGCGGCCAACTGCCCGGCCTGCGACCTGGTTCATCATTTTTCCGCCCGGAAGGATCTGCCCCGCTATTTCCTGTGCGCCTACGGGGGCGGCGGAGAGGCCTCGCTGCAGGAGACCCTGAAGCGGCGTTCCCCCATGCACCGCATAAACGACATGCCGGACATACCCTTTCTGCTGGTCCACGGACTGTCGGACAGGGTGATCGAGGCCGCGCCCAACTCGGAAAGGTTCTGCGCCCTTATGGAGCAGGCGGGCAAAAACGCCCGGTACGTCCCGGTGGAAGGCATGGGGCACTGCGATATGCCCCCCGGCGTCTCAAAGGAGTATTACGACTTTATCCTGTCTTTTTTTGAATAAGGAGAAAAACCATGAAAAAAACCGTTCTGGCGCTTCTTCTCTGCGCCCTTTCCTTGTGCGCTTTCGGAAAGGACTGCAGGATAATGGGAGGAGCCTATGAGGCCTTTCTGGTGAAAGCGGGCTCCGCAGCCATGACCAAAGAAGCCCGCAGCGCCGTTATCCAGGAAAGGATGAACGACGTGATGAGCCTGGAGCAGGCTCCGGCGATAAGCCTGGAAAAACAGAAGGACGGCTCGGTGATACTGCGGGCCGGCGGCGTTTACGTGGCCACTGTGGGCAAACGGGACGCCGAAGCTGGCCCCGGCAGCTGTATGTCCGTCGCCCGGCTCTGGGGAGAGGGCATATCCCGGGTTTACTCCCTGGCGGCGGCAGACAGGAACAAACCGCTGCCGGCGCAGCCGAAGCTGAAAGGAAAAAAACGCACCCGCAAATACCGCCGGTAAAAAGTTTTTGGAGAGATTTATGAGATATCTTATCTGCGCGCTGCTGTTTTTCGGTGCCGTGTGCCTGTGGGCGTCTCCCGTAAAGGAGCTGCGTCTCGGCCAGGCGTATATAGACGGCCTTGCCAATAAAGCCGGAGCGAAAACCGGGATCAGGCTGGGCGACGGGTCTCTTGTCCCCTACGCGGGGGAGGGGCTTTCCCTTGCCGCGGGCGACGCCCGGGCGGAATTCACCCTTTCATCCGTGTCCGGGTCCGAAAGCGTGATCGCCGTAAAGGCCTCCGCTCCCGGGGATCTGGCCGGAGCAGGCTGGGGCGTCTCCTTTTCCGACAAGGGAACGGAGGTCTTCGTGCCCCAGTACAGCGGCGCAAGCTACAGCGCCGGTTCCATAGAAGGCGACTGGCAGTTCGGCTATCCCCAGATGTGGGAGGCCCAGTTCGTCATCATCCAGAAAAAAGACGAAGGCTGGCTCATCCACGCCGACGACGATATGGAGTTTTTCAAGACCCTGTACCTCACCCACAGGGGCGGCCTCTTTTCCCTGGATTTCGAGACCAACACCCAGGCGCCTTTCGGAGACAGGACCTCTCTTTCCTCCTGCCCCTGGCGCGTGGTGCATTACAGGGGGAACTGGCTCGAGGGCGCCCGGCTTTACAGGGAATACGCCGACAAAAAGTTTTCTCTTTCGGAGCTGGAAAAAACCAAGCCGGCCTGGACTAAGGACATAGAGTTCGTGGTGAACGACTACAATTCCGGCGAAGACGTGTCCCTGCTGGAGGATCTGGCCCGGGAGCTGGACCCCGGAAGGGTGCTGGTCTACTTCCCCATATGGCGCACCAAGGGCTACGACGTGGATTATCCCGACTACGAGCCTTCTCCCTCTGCCAAAGAACGCATAAAAAGGGTGAAGGCCCTGGGCTACCGGGTGATGGTGCACACCAACTATTTCGGCGTCGGCCCCCGGCATCCCCTTTACGAAGAGCTGAAGGAATACCACGTGAAGGATCCGTTTACGGGGAACCGCTATACCGTGGAGGTCCCCGGACAGGAGATCTGCTACATAGACCCGGCGTCGTCAAAGTGGCGGAAGATATTTATCGAAAGGGTGAAAAAAGCCGTGGAGGAGCTGCAGCTGGACGCCCTGTTCACCGACCAGACCCTGTGCATATTCAATGACGGCAACGGCATCATAGACGGGCTCAACATGATGCAGGGCAACCTGCAGGAGCACAAAGAGCTCCGCGCCGCCCTGCCGGGCGTCGCTCTGGCCGGAGAGGGCCTCAACGAGATCACCTGCCGCTATGAATCCTTTGCCCAAAGGCATCTTCTGGGAGCGGATTACTCCGGAGGCGGAGGAGGAGTGGATCCTTTTATCACGTCTCTGGCTTCCTCCGTTTCAAGCGCGGTATTTTCTCCCTACACCCAGGCCGTCGGCTATCTGGGGGTGCCCCCTCTGGGAGACGAGGAGCAGATGAAGGACTACTTCTACACCTACGACCGCTACTGCGTGCTGCCCACCCTGCCCTTGCGCAGCAAGGAAGAGCGGGACGGACACAGGGCCATGTACGACTACATAGTCGGGCAGGGGCGCCTGTGGCAGCAGTATTCCCCCCGCATGTGCCTCGACCCGCGGAAATGGGGACGGGAAAGCATAATGGTTTACGACACCCGCACGGGCGAGACCCTGGAGCTGCGGGAGAAAAACGGCCTGAGAGGATTGTGGAAGGGAGACGCGCTCCTTTCCGGAAAGGCCACCGGGATCCGGACCCTGAAAACCGACAGAGAGCTCATGGGCGCCGAAGGCTATGCCGGCGGGAAATATTTGAATCTGGACCCCCAGAAGAAATACATAATGGGAGAAGGCGCCCCCCGGAAAAGCCCGGTCTCCGAAAAAGCGGCGGTGGCCGTGCGGCAGGCCGGAGGCCTCCTTATGTTCGAAGCGGAGCCCCGGGAGATCAGCCTCCCCCTCCACAGGGGCGTATATACCGGACACGTAATGAAAAACGGCAAAACCGTTCTTTACCGCTCTCCTTCCTGCCGGACGGAGGAAAACGCCATAGTGGAATGGGGCAAAAACAAGATCAGGATACACCCTCCCTTCAGGATGACCGGCCCGGCGGCTTCAAAGGGAGAAGGAAAAGCGGTGATCCGGTATAAAAACGTGCTGCTGCCCTCCGGCCCCTCCCGGTTTGAAGCGCAGGCCTGCCTTCTGAATATGGAGAACCAGCAGAAGTCCGACGGCGTCCGCTTTACCGTGACGGCGGACTGCAGGGGGAAGACCCTTTCCGCGGAGCGCCCTGTCTTCACCGCGGCGGGGGAGCCCCTGACTCTGGATCTGACCCCCTTTGCGGGCAAAAGGATAAACCTGGAGATAGCCGTGGACCCCGGCCCGGCGGGAGACACCTCTTACGATTTTTCCTGTCTTGAAAACCCGAGGATACGCGAGGAGGCCGGCGAATTTGATTTTTACGCCCCGGAGGGGGACTGGACCTTCGCCGCCGCCGGCAGAAAGGGATATATGAAACGCGATAAAAAGGGCCTGAAGGTGCATTCCTCGTCGCCCCGGGGCTTCCTTACCTCCCGGGAACCTGCGCTCTTTGAGCCCGGCAGCGTTGACCGGTGGTACCAGTATCAGACCACCCCCGAAAAGCTGGAGATAGTGACGGAACGGAGGAACCTTACCGACAGCCGTTTCAAGGTGGCGGGAGCGGAGACCTTTTTGCTGGATTCCCATCCGCCCAGGGTGGGCCGCAACATTTTTGCCGTTCTGGGAACGGTGCAGGGCAGCGTAAGAGAGTTTTCCGTGAAGTGCGCCATACGGGACGAGGCGGTGAAAAACTCCGAAGGGGTGCTTTTCGCCATAGCGGTGAACGGGGAGATACAAAACAGCCTGAAGATAAACAAGGAAGCCGGCTGGCACGAGCTCGCCGTTGATCTGACGCCCTGGAAGGGAAAGACTATATTTCTGGAGATCATAGCCGACAGCCTGAAGGACAATTATTTTGACTGGGCGGTGTTCTCCGACCCGGTCTTCAGATAGAAAAACGGCTCCCCGGCAGACGCCGGGGAGTTTTTTTGCGCCGAAGGCGGCAGATGCCGGCCGCTGAAAAACAGCGGCTCTTTCCCCCCGCCCTGCGCAATTGTGGTATAATAATAATAGAAAATACGGGGGCTGTCCCCCGGCAAACGAGGATCTGCTATGGAAAAAATGGTTCTGATACTTGCCCTGCTGTTTATTCTGGCAGGCTGTTCTACGGTGTTGTCCGCGGACGATACGGCAAAAGCAAATATAACAAGCAAAAGAGAAAAGGCCGCCCAGCTCCTTATAGTGGGCTTCAAAAACAAGCAGGAGATAATAGAGGCCATAAAGGAATACAAGGTGGGAGGCGTCATCCTGTTTGCCTCCAACATAGACAACCGGGCCCACGTAAAGGAGCTCATCCGTCAGCTCCAGGAGGTCTCCATGGCGGTCACCGGCGCCCCGCTCATGGTGTGCATAGACCAGGAGGGCGGCCGTGTGGACCGGCTGGCCGGCACCGACGCCATGCCCTTTTCAAAAAAGAACATAGAATGGGGCGCGCTGTATGAAAAAGACGAAAAGAAGGCCATGGAGGGCATCTACACCCAGGCGGTAAGCACCGCCGACGCCCTGAAGAGCATGGGCTTCAACATCAATTTCGCCCCGGTGCTGGACGTATGCGACATAGACAACAACGCTCTGTTCGTCACCAGCGGCCGCTCCTACGGATCCGACCCGGAAGCCGTGAGCAGACTGGGGAGCCATTACATCAGGGTGCTGCAGGACAACGGCGTCTGCGCCACCGCCAAGCATTTTCCCGGCCACGGCTCCACGGTGGCGGACACCCATCTGGGCTTTTCGGAGGATCCTTCTTCCATGGAAAAGATAGAAAAGAACCATCTGGCCCCCTTCCGGGCGGCGGTAGAGGCGCAGGTGGACTGCATAATGGTGAGCCACGTGACCTACAAAGCCATAGATCCGGACCTTCCCGCAACTCTTTCCCCCGCCATAAGCAAGGGGCTCCTGCGGGACAGGCTGGGCTACAGGGGAATGATCGTTTCCGACAGTATGACCATGGACGCCATACACGCCAACTACGGGAAGGAAGCGTATTCCATGTGCATCAATTCGGGGATAGACACCATGATCATCGCCCATCCCCAGAAGAAGGATATAGAGGACGCCGTGGAGGAGATCGCCGCCAACGTGTCCGACGAGAGGCTGGACGAAGCCCTGTATCAGGTGACAAAGCTGAAAAAGGGTTTTCTGAAAAAAATGAAAAAGTGACCTATGGCAGAAACCGAAGGCTTTTGGCTTGAATACGACGGGAAAAGAAACGGGCCCCTGTCGCGGGCGGACGTCATCCGACTGACCGAGGCGGGAGCGCTGGACGAAAACAGCGTCCTCACAGACCGGAACGGAGAGCCCGTGCCCCTGAAGAAAGCGGCGGGGACCAAAAAAGAACGGAAAGCCGTTATGTATGAATACAACAGAAGGTTTTGGGTCCGCAGCGGGAAGGAAGAAAACAAACTGCTGAAAGTGCCCCTGCTGTGGCTGCGGGCGCTGGCGGTTTGGGCGCTGGTGATAACCGCCGTGGTATGCTTCGGCTTCGTCAAGGCCCACGAACTCGAAAAAGACGTAAGCGCCATGCCCTTTTCCGCTATAGAAGACCTTTATAAAAGCGGCAGAGTCTCCTACAGCGTGAAGACTGACGAGAAAACCGAGACCGAACGCTTCGTTTACCGGTTCGACGGCGGCAAAAGGACCTTCGTGGTGATAAGCGGCTATCCGGCTCTCCTGAGGGTGGACTTCAACAAGCCCTGCTCCGAGGAGGACGCCCTGAAAGCCCTGGATATAAGCAGGGAGGGCGAACCGGAAAGGGCCGAGATCAAAGGAGAAGCAGGCAAAAGCGACCGTATAGAATACACGGACTACAACCCCCGGGTCCCCAAGGTCACCCTCTACGCCGCAGGCGGGAAAGTGTTCGCCGCCCTGACGCGTTTCAGGGTGAAGGTCGAACAGTAAATGTGGTTTTTCATAAATTCCGCAGGTCTGGGAGCGGGTCTGGCCATGGACGCTTTTTCCGTGGCGGCGGCAAACAATATGAGGGAGCGCATGTCCTTTTTCAAACAGGCGTGCTGCTCCCTGGTTTACGCCTTCTTCCAGGCGCTGATGCCTTTTACGGGCTGGCTTCTGATCCACACCCTTCTCAACGTGTTCCGGCAGGCCCGCAGCGCCGCCCCCGCGGTCGCTTTCATCCTGCTTTGCCTGATAGGCGGCAGGATGCTCTTCAAAAAGCCCGAAGGGCCCGGCGGCCCCGAAAGCGCCGCGAAGCTTGGTCCGGGCATGTTGCTGCTGCAGGGGCTGGCCACCTCCATAGACGCGCTGTCCGCGGGCACCGCTATGGCTTCCTACAGCATGGCGGAGGCCCTTTTATGCTGCGCCATAATAGCCTTCATCACCTTTTGGATAACCCTGGCGGGGGCTTTTCTGGGGCGCAGCCTGGGCTCCTTACCGTTTGCGGAAAAAGCGGGAGGCGTTATTCTGATATTCATAGGCATAGAAATACTTGTAAAGGGCGTTTTTTTCTGACGCCCCGGGTTTTGAAAGGAGAAAAAAATGTTCGACGTTTCAAGCGCCACACCGGGGTATAAGCTGGATATCCGGGAGCCCGGAAGGGAGATCACGGAGCCCTACACCCGGCAGCCCTATATGTCCGTCCACAGAGCCGAAAAGCCCTGCGGGACGGCAGTGCTCATCTGCCCCGGCGGCGGCTATCTGGGAGTCTGCGACACCTACGAAGGCGAGGAGCTGGCCCCGTTTTTCAACTCTCTGGGCATAACGGCTTTCGTGCTGCGCTACAGGCACGCTCCGGAAAGCATGTATCCGAAACCCATGGAGGACGCCTCCGAAGCCATGGCCTTCATCCGCGCCAACGCAAAGGCCCTGGACATAGACCCCGGCAGGATCGGCATCATGGGCTTTTCCGCCGGAGGGCACCTGGCCTCCGTTATATCCACTCAGTGGGACAGGCCCGAATTCAGGGCCGGGACCCGCTATCCCGGGGTCTGCACCAGGCCCGATTTTTCAGTTTTGGTATATCCGGTGATAAACATATACGAAGCCACTGCCTACAGCGACACGGGAGTGAACCTGCTGGGGAAAGACGCTTCCCGGGAGACCAAAGACGCCTTCTGCAGCGAAAAACGGATAACGGAAAAAACTCCGCCGGCCTTTCTGTTCACCACAGGCGCCGACACGGTGGTCCCCTGCGAAAACTCGATCCTTTATTATCAGGCCCTCCGGGCCGCCGGAGTCCAGGGGCAGCTGCATATCTATGACGTCGGTCCCCACGGCATAGGCTTCGGCGCCGCTTACGGACAGACCTCCGGCTGGCCCCACGTGCTGGCTGACTGGCTGATATACACCGTGGGCAAAAGTGAAAAATAAAGCGCAAAGCCTTACGGGACTGGTGATCTGCTTCCTGATATACACCTCGGTGTATATGGGCAGGCAGAACATCTCTATGGCGGCTCCCCTTCTGGAAAGCGAAGGCATAGCCGACAAGGTGACTATCGGCATACTGGGAAGCATGTTCTTTTACGTGTATGCCTTCGGCCGCCTTATAAGCGGCCGGCTGGGGGACAGCCTGCCCCCCAAGCTCCTGCTGCTCACGGGCTTTACGGCAGGAGCCCTTTGCAACGCCGGGATAGGCCTTTTGCCCCCGTTGTGGGCGATATTCGTTTTGTGGGGGATAAACGGCCTGTTCCAGTCGTCTATGTGGAGCTCGGTGCTGAATATGGTGGCGACTCTGTTCGAGGATCCGGTGATGCGCAGGAACGCCGTCATAAGCCTTGCCCCCACCGTAGGGCTGGGAGGCCTCCTTACCGTGGCTGTGTGCGCCGCCGCCGCCCCGTGGGGCGTGGGCTGGATGTTCCTTGCTCCGGGGCTCATCATGCTTTTTCTGAGCATAGCGGGGACCATCCTTCTGCCGGACGTCCGTCCCGAAGCCTCCAAAAAGCATATGGAGTTCCGGAAGATCCTCACCCACAAGACCATGTTAAGGTTCCTGGTGCCCATCTTCACCCAGGGAGTCGTAAAGGACAACCTGGTTTTGTGGACGCCCATCTTCTTTATGCAGGTATATGATATCGACATCAAAAAGGCGGCGGTTTACGTTTTTGTGATGCCCATAGCCACCCTGTTCGGCAAGCTGCTCTACCCGGTGCTCTACAAGCTGTGCCGGCGCAACGAGATAAAGACAGCCTGCTGCTGCTATATAGTAAGCGCTGTTTGTCTGGTACCTCTGGCCTGCGCGGACCTGCCCATAGTTTCCGCGGCGGCCCTGATGTTTGCCGTTTCCGCCTTTATAGGCGCCGCCAACTCCACCTTCTCGGGGCTGCTGCCCCTGAGGTTTTTCGACACGGGCAACATATCGTCGGTGTCGGGAGTCACCGATTTTCTCACCTATATGGGCTCCGCCACGGGAGCCGTGGCCTTTGGCTTTTTGGTCAAGGCCCTGGGCTACGGCGCCATGATCTGGGTGTGGGTGGCCATGAGCGGCATCTCCGCCCTCATCACCCTGGGCTTCAAAAAGGACTATGACAGAGCCCCCT
>JAGDAG010000210.1 GCA_017959625.1 Abditibacteriota bacterium
GAAGAACATGAAAGAAATCAAACGTTATTTGGCGTTTCTGAAAGAATTCAGAAACATGGAAAGCCACAAAGGATCAACCGACACAGTCTTTGGATCCGTGATCGGAGCATTATACGTTGCGAAAAGGACTGCGGAACTTCTCGGCTTTGAAAACGCAGCCGAATACGCCCGTGAATATGAAGAAGCCCTTAGGGAATACTGCGGACAGCTGTCCGGGACTCCAAATATCGCCACTTGTCACAGTTACTTAAAGAACGCCGCCGATACTTTTTCAGCCTTCGATAACGAAATAGCGAATAAAATCGGCAAATACGAATACGATCCAAAGGACAAAAAATCTGCCGGGCTCGAAGCGGTTGTCGATGAACTGAATACGGAAGAATACGGCGATACCGATACGCACTACGCCCTGTTCCTTATCGGATCGCTTGTGCGATTGGCAGAGGAATATGGCAAGGATAAATCGGAAATGATCATAGGTTATTATGACGGTCTGATGCTTTTAAAGATCAAGCCCGGCCTGAAAGATTAAAAACAAAACGGAGAAAAAACAATGAAGACAGTCATCATCAACGCAAGCCCGCGAAAGACCTGGAACACGGCGCAGCTTTTGAAGGAAGCCCAAAGAGGCGCCGAAGCAGCCGGAGCGGAAACGGAATATATCGACCTTTACGACCTCGCCTTTTCGGGGTGCCGCAGCTGTCTTTCCTGCAAAAGAAAGGGCGCCCGGCGCTGCCGCTGCTACTTTAAGGACGACCTTTCTCCCGTGATAGACCGCATCCTTGCCGCCGATGCGGTGATATTCGGGACCCCTATTTATATGGGGGAACCTTCCGCCGGCTTCCGGGCGCTTTTTGAGAGGCTGGGTTTCTGCATACTGTCCTACGACGAGGGAGAAAGAAGCTATTTTGACGGAAAGATAAACACCGGCTTCATATACACCATGAACGCCCCCGACGGCTATTACGAAACCAACCTCAGGCCGAAGCTGGAAGGAACGGAAGAATTTTTCAGGTCTTTTCTGAAGGGAAAGGTGCTCACCATGGCTGCCTGCGGCACTCTGCAGACGGACGATTACTCACGCTACAGCATGGGCATGTTCAACGAGGCCCAAAGAAAGGAAAGCAGAAAAACACGCTTTCCCGCCGACCTGGAGAAGGCCTTTGATATGGGATACGCTCTGAGCCGTTAGTTCTTTTCTTTTTTTCCGGCCCACAAGCCTGCGGCGGCAAGCCACAGGGCCGCAAGGCAGCAAAGAGGCGAAAAGATATCGCCGGTTTTTGTAAACAGGGTCTTTTCGGTTTCAAAACCGAAGGGAGAGTCCAGGGCGGTCTCTGCTCCTTCCGGCGCCCTTGCCGCTATCTGTCCGTAGGGGGTCACCACCCCGGAGATACCGGTGGAGGTGCAGAAAAGGAACCAGCGCCTGTTCTCAACTGCCCTCAGCCGGGCGAACCTGAAATGGGCGTAGGCGGCGTTGCTCTTTCCGAACCAGCCGTCGTTGCTCAGGGCCGCAAGCACGTTGGCGCCGGCCTTTGCCTGTTTGCGGGCAGGCTCCGTGAAGGAGGCTTCGCTGCAAAGGCACACCCCTATTTTAAACGGCCCCGTTTTGAGAACGGCGGCCTCTTTGCTTCCCGGCGCAGCCTCCCACTCGGCAAGCTCGGGGTTGGGGGCTTTTTTGAAAAACCTTTTGAAGGGGGTATATTCGCCGAAGGGCACCAGGCGGCATTTGTCATACTGCCCCATACGCCTGCCCTTCACCGAAAACAGGACTGCGGAATTGGTGTAGTTTTCGCCCATGGGAACGTTCGCCCCCGTGACGATGGGAGCGCCGAGTTCCCTGCAGGCCTCCGATACCGAATGTTCGAACACAGGCACCAGCAAAGAAAGAGTGGTCTCCGGCCACATTATAAGATCGGCGCCGGGCCCTTTTTTTGAAAGCCTTATATGCTTTCTCAGGGCCTCGGTGTCGGTTTTTTTGTTCATATCCATATTTGCCTGCACCAGCCGGACCGTTTTGTCGGCATCCCTTACGGGCGCTATATAAAGGCAGCCCGCCGTCTGCACGGCGGCAAACAGCACCACCGCTCCCAGGGCCTTCAGCCTGTGCAGCCTGTTCCTGTCGGTGAAGAACAGGACAAAAGCGCACACAAGGAATACCGCGGCATAATCCAAAAAGCGGCAGCCGAAAAGCGAAGCATACTGCAAAAGCGGAAGGTTGGGGGTCTGTATATCGGAAAGCCCGTACCAGGTGAAGCCGAAAGGCCCCAGGCTCCTCAGCAGCTCACAGCCGGTCCACAGGGCCGGAAGCCCAAAGAGGCATCCGGTAAAACGGCGGGTGAAAAAGGGAGACAGCAGCCCGAAAAGGGCAAAAAACAGCGCCTGAAGGAGGCCGACGGCAAAATTGAGCCCGGGCATGAGCCCCCACAGCCACCGGAAACAAAACGAAAAATAGAGAAAGCCGAAAAAAAGCCCAAGAAACGCGCCGGCAAGCAGCCTTTTTCCCAAGGGCTTTTGCGAAAGGCCGTTCCACAAAAGGGCGCATACCAGCGGGTAAAGGGCCCCGAAGGACAAAAACCAAAGGGACGGGAATTCCGCGGCGGCGGCCAGCAAAACGGCGGACAGGGCCGCGCATAGATACATTTTTATCTGAGACATTCTTCTATAAAGGAAACTATTTTTTCTGCTCTTTTCTCCAGAGTAAGGTCTCCGGCGCGGGCAAGGCTGCCTTCGGCAAGCCTTTGCCTGAGGGCGGCGTCGTTTTTCAGAAGGCGGATGGCCTCGGCGATCTCCCGGGGGGATTCCGGATCTACCCTCAGCGAACAGCTTTCGTCGAGGATATCGTCATTGAACTCCCTGTCGGAGGAAATCACCGGTATGCCGCAGGCCATGGCTTCTATGACGGAATTGCTGCAGCCCTCGTTGAGAGTGGGCAGGACGAACACGTCCGAAGCGCTGAGAAAGAGAGGCATATCGGAGTTTTCCACCGGCCCGGCCCAAAGGGTCGCCGGACCTCCGGGCTTTTTGCTGCCCCTGCCCGCATAAGCGGCATATACCCCCGGCAGCAGCTCCACGGCCTTTTCCAGGCGCCGGGCGCCCTTGCGGGTGTGGAAAGCCCCGGTAAAGGAAACTATAAAGGCGTCTGCGGGAAAGCCGAAACGGCGGCGGGCCTCCTTTTTGTCCCGGGGGTAAAACCGCTCTGTCCGTACCCCGTTGGGGAACACCCTCACCTTTTCTTCGGGAACCGCTCCGGTTTCCGCAAGCTCCCTTTTGCTTTTGGCGGATACCGCCACCACCCCGGCTATACCGGCAAGGCTCTCCCGCAGAGTATCTGCGCCGAACCTGTACAGCTCGTCCGCGCAGGGCTCGCCGTAGGCAAAAAAGGCGGGGACGCCGGATTCCTTTCCCAGCGAGGCGGAAGCGTATCCGCAGGGGATGGTGAAATGTCCGTAAAAGGCGTCGGGAGCGCCGAGGCTTTTCACGGTTTCCCGGCAGGCCCGGGTATAGCGTTCCGCCGTGAGCCGCATAGCGCGGCCGCTTTTTTCCCCGAAGGAGAAAAAGCGGGGGCGGTATACCGGCACCACGCTGCCGTTTTCGGTTTTTTCTTCCGTTTTGAAGGGAAGAGACAGATATCTGAGGTTTTTATTTGCCGCAACGGGACATATGACCCTCACTTTTACGCCTTTATCGGCCAGGGTCCACACCAGCTGCTGCACAAAATAGTAAGGGTTGACGTCGATACCGTTGGGGTATTTTTTAGCTAAAACGTAAAGGTCCATTTACGGGTGTATGAGAATGCGCCGCAAAAAAAGCGGCGCCGCCTTCTGCCGGTTTGAGATTTTCAAAAATATTATAACACACGCCGCCTGCTTTGTAAACAGCGGGGAAAGAGGCGGCTGTTGCCATAACTTTGCTTTTATGATATAATAGGTTTATCATCACCAAAGCCGCAGCCGGAAGCGGATCGTCCCGGCGGAAAGTTCGGAGCATATATGAAAAAACTTCTTTTACTTTTGATTTGCGCCTGCATTCTTTTTGCGGGCTGCGCTTCCACGCCGAAGCATCCGGCAAAAAGCGGCAGCCAGCTGGAGATAGAATTCAGCCTGGCGGGAAGCTTTGAGACGGAGGACTCCGCGGAGCCGGGGCTTTTCCGGTACTACTTTATCGCCATAGACGCCGACAATGTCCGGGAGACCTTTCCCCTGCCCATCACAGCCCCTTCCGGCGCCTACGGCTGGGGCAACGGCTGGGGCACCAGCGACAAGGCTTCCGAAAGCAAGGGGATAACCGGCTATCTGAGGTATGACAGCGCCAACGAGCCTGCCAACTGGTACGACATACTGCCGGGAAGCAAGCTGCTTGCCTCGGGCCCTCCCCAGGCTCCCGTGGCCTGGGAACTGGCGGACAGAGGGAAGACCATGCGGGCCGTGATAGATTTTTCGGCCCTCACGGACGAGCCGGACGCGCTGGAGAACCTGCAGATAAACATGATCTGCACGAATCAGGTGCCCACAGACCCCAACGACACGGCGCCGGGCAGAAGATGGGACGCCCTGGGCTTCAAAACGGAAAGAGATTATATAGACATAGACGTGACAAAAAGCTACACCTACTCCGGAAGCGACCCCGAGGGAGACGTCAGCGACGAAAACCTGGATATCACCGACTGGAAGGTGAGCGTCCGCCGGGATTAGGGACGCTGCAAAGCCGCATACAAAAAAGAGGCTGCGCCGGGCGCAGCCTCTTTTTTATTCCATCACCTCGAAGCCCACTACGTTGACGTAATTATGCTCCGACCTGGGGTTCTTGCCCCTGATCACAATTTTCACCGTGTGCTCTCCCGCCTCTTCGGCCGTAACGTCCGTATAGGCGTCCACGTCCCTTTCGGGCCTGTAAAGGTCTATGTCGCAATACCGCTCTCCGTCAAGGAAAACCTCGCAGATGCCGCAGTCGTCATAGCAGCGGTATTTATACCGCAGGGTCTTGCCCTTGAAGGAATATTCGCACCAGGCTCCGTTTTTTTCCGACGCCCGCATATCGTTTATCATAAACCATTCGTCCGAAAAGTCGCCCAGGTATTTCTGGTTGGCTTCCAGATACAGAAAGTAGCGTTCTCCCTCCCTGTAGGCGTAAAAGGGCTTGAAGAGGAGCGTCCGGTCATTTTTGCTCACCCAGGTCATATTGTCCGCCTCCGCGGGGACAAAATCCTCGCCGAGGGAAGCGGGGTCTATAACGTCCGCCGGATTGCGCACGTCCTTCATGGCCTTTACCTCAATGGCCACGTGGCCGAAGGTTATGGCCCAGGGGTTCCCGGTATCCTCCAGGAGATACTTCGCTTCCAGCTCCATGGGCAGCTCGATCTCTATGGCGTCCCCCGCCTTCCACAGGCGCCGGACACAGGCCCAGCCGTTTTTCACGGTATAGGCAAAAGGCTTGCCGTTCACCTTTATCACCGCTCTGCCCGCCAGCCACTCCGGCAGCCGGAAACAGACGGCAAAGGCCGCCGGCTTGCCGGGAGAGAGAGAATAACGGACCCGGGTTTCCTCGGGAAACAGGGTATCGCACTCCAGGGTCACGCTGCAGCCGGACAGCTCAAAGGAGACCCGTGAAGCAAAATACTGGGACACGTATATATCCCTTCCATTGTGAAAATACAGCTGGTTGGCCAGATCTGTCACAGTCAGGAGCCGGGTGCCGGTGCAGCAGGTCCAGGGGCAGTCGGGAAAATAGCTCTTTGCGGCCCCGTCCGGGCGGTAATTGGAATAGTAAAAGGCGTTGCCGTTGCCGGCCATAGGCAGAGAAGCGCATACGGCGTTGATGATGAGCTTTTCCGTCCAGTCGCCGTAACGGGCCTCGCCGGTGAAGCCGGTGAGGTATTTGCATATCTTGAAGGCCGCCCAGGTGGCGCACTGGGTCTCAAAGGAAGCCGAGTTGTATCTCACCAGGTCCGGCAGCTGCGACCGGGACACCAGGCTTTCCCCGGGGCCATAGCCTCCGGTGGCCAGGACCTGCTCGCTTTGCATATATTCATAGACCTTTTTCAGGGTGTCCAGATAATACCCGTCTCCCGTGGCGGCGTAGGCGCCCCCCAGGCCGTTGAAGCTGTTCACGTGGCTGTAGGCGTGGTGCCAGCTTTTTGCGTACACTGCGTCCGACACTCCGCCTGCCGCTTCGTCCCACCATTCCCGGTATTCCCACACCCGGGCAAAAGCCTTGTACCTTTCGTCCCCGGTGATGATATACAGCTTGTATAGGTGGTCGCTGATGGTGTACCATTCCCCGGTGCCCTGCCCGGTGGTATCGCCGTATTTGCAGGAGCGGTCCAGATTCTTTTCGCACCAGTCCGTTATGGGCCCGATATACTCCAGGGCCTCCGGCTCGCCGCAGTAATTGTATATGTCCATCATGGCGGTGATGAGCTTGTCGTAATAATAGGGGGTAATGTGGGATGGCCGGGCGGCAAAGCAGTAGCCGTCCTCTTCGATGGTCTTGCCCCACTCCCGCATGAGATACAGGGCCTTCTCCTTAAAACGCTCGTCTCCGGTGAGAGCGTAAAGCCGGGCGTAGCCGGACATATACTGGCCGAAGGGGGAATGGCCCGCGTAGCCGAAGCCCATGCCCGCTCCCGGAGCAGGCTGTCCGGCCCTCTCCCTGTAATCCTTCAGCAGGTCGTCGCAGTTGAGCCCCGCATAATACCGGGCCACGGAGTGCAGCAGGTCCTTCAGTTCCCCCTTCAGGATCACCTGATCCAGCCGCAGGGGCTTCAGGACGTTGCGGGCATAAAGAGCGTCATAGGGCTCCCTTGCCCCATAGGCCGAAAGACAACAGCAAAACAGCAGCAAAAACCACAATAATCTCATAGAAACCCTCCGGGATTCTTACTTTTTCATCAATATTATTGTATCACCGACCGGGGGCCGGGTAAAATGGAACGAATGGCAAATATATGTAAAAAAAGGCAAGACAGAATCCGGCGGTCAACGTTATCCCGGCGGCGCGGGCTTACGAGGCCCGCGCCGCCGGGATCGCCTGTGAAATAAACAAGATTCCCGGGCCGGCGCCTCAGTCAATAAGGCTGTGGATATAGGGTATCAGAATATCTGCCCAGGCCTCTCCGTGAGCCTTCAGCCCTTTGAGGCTGAAGTGGATACCCATTCCGTTGGCCTCTCTGTATTCCGACTGCAGGGTATCCGTATCCGGACCGGGGAGGGCAGCGCCTTCGTCCCAAAGCCGCTGCTGAGCGGACCTGGTGGTTTCGTGGAAAGGCGCCGAAGGGCTGTGATAGCTCACCTTGGCCACGAACCATGGAAAGCGCCAGCCGGCGTCCAGGCAGGAATAGCGGATGGTGGTCCTGAGGAGCCTGTAATAGTCCTC
>JAGDAG010000018.1 GCA_017959625.1 Abditibacteriota bacterium
TCCCGGACGAAAAAAATGGCAGAGCCGGAAGGCTCTGCCGTCCGGCGCCGCGTCCGGCGCCCTTTTTATTTCAATATCCACTTATACGGCTCAAAAGAGCACATCACCTGCCCGTCCGTAAAGTTGGGCTTAACCAGCCTGCACGTCAGCTTGTTGGCTATGTATCTCTTTCCGCCTCTGTCCGAGATCAGACGGAACTCCGACTCTTCGCCTCCGGGCTCCTCCGACCAGGCAAGCGCGTAGCCCCCGCAGCGCAGATAACGGCCTTCGCTTTCGAGCCTGTAAAAGCCGGCGCCGGTCTTCCGGGCCCTGAAAAGGGTTCCTTTGTTCTTCAGAGAGCAGGTACCGTCGGGATCGAGGCCGATATAACCGGCTTCTCCGCAGATACAAAACTCTTCTTTCTCCGGAGTCAAATAGTCCTCCTCCGGCAGCCAGCAGGTCATCAGGGAACGCGCATCCAGGGTCTTTCCGCAGGAGCCGTAGTCGGCCACGTGGAAAACCCCGCCGTTTACGTCCCGCACGGCCAGGGATACCAGCGAAGGAAAGCTTTCGTTCCGCCACAATTCCGCCTCTGCTGCCCCGTCCTTTTCCAAAGGCCTGGCGGGGAGCATGACGTCTTCGCCCAGCCGCAGGTCTCTGGCCATTACGAGAGGGCCGCGCCTGAGGGCCGTATGGCGCTGGCACACCTCAAACCTGCCCGGGGCGGCGTGTATCACCCGGGTCTCCATATCAAGGGTGAGCCGCACTTCGTCTCCCCTGTTCCACCGGCGTTCCATAACGGCCCAGTCTCCGGGCTCCGCCTTCACGGCCTCGCCGTTTACGGTCAAGGCGCAGCGGCGGCACCAGCCGGGGATACGGAGCCTGAGGGCAAAGGTACCCTCCGCCTCCGCCGTTATCTTTATCTCACCCTCGGCGGGATATTTTGTCTCTACCCGCAACACGCCGAAGGGCGTGGCCGCCGTTCCCTGTTCGTAAAACGACACGAACACGCCATCGTCGTTCCAGGTCACTGCGGAAAGAGGCATAAGGCCGGAAGCGGCGGAGCCGATGCACTGGCAGCAGCCGTAGCCGCCGCCGGCGGCAAGGGGCTGCCAGCCTCCCCTGCTCTTTCCTCTGTGGGAAAGCAGCAGGGCGCCGTAGGTATCGAAGGGCTGTTCCTCCTCCGGCAGATTGACCGCAGACAAAAAGGCGTTATAGGCGGTCTGCTCCATGACCTCGGCATAACAGGCCTTTCCCGTCAGCGCCAGCAGCTTGCCGGCAAACTTCAGCCAGGTGACGGACACGCAGTTTTCCTGCATGACTCCCGTCATGGCCGGGTCGGTCTGGTTGACGGCGGAGCGGTTGAACTGCTCTCCGTGGGTGCCGCAGCAGCCGGTTATTGTGACGTCGGTCTCCCTTACCGCCCGGAAAAAGTTTTCCGCCATGGTGAGATACTTTTCTTCTCCCGTGAGCTTGTAGTATTCCAGTATCCCCTCAAAGAAGGATATCATCTCGTAGGCCTTGTCCGAACCGTAATCGCAGGGCAGGGTCTTGTTTTCCAGGGCCTGGGCGAACAGATCGCCATAGGCGCAGCCCCCGGTTTCGATGATGTACCGGCAATAATCCAGATACCGGGGCTCTTTGGTCAGGGCATAAAGCTTTACCATAGGCTCCAGTATGGAGCAGGAGTTCATCCCGCCCCACCAGTTGGAAGTAAACACTATGGGGATCTGCCCTTCTCCGGGCCCCACTTTTTCTATGATATAATCCGCGTGTTTTTTGCACGCCTCTGTTATCCTCGCCTTCAGACCGTCGTCCGGGCATATCTCCAGAAAATATTCCATGGCCAGCAGAACGTATTTGCGGCACCACATGTCCCAGCCTCTGAATTCGGTGTCCACCGTATAGGTGGAGAACCGGCCCAGAGGATCCTGGGCGGTCAGCATATCCTCCACGGTGCCGCAGATCACTTCGTAGAGCTCGGGATCGCCGGAATAACGCCACGTGATACAGGCTCCCCGGAGCATCTTGCCCCAGAATTCTCCGGCCCAGGCGTTGCGCTCGCCGTCCTTCTGCACTCTGAATTCGTTGACGAACGCTGCCCACAGGGCTCTGTTTTTCAGCTCTCTGGCCTCTATATAACGGCTCGTATTTCCCAGGACGCCCTCCCATTTTGCGGTTCCGGCGGCAGGAAAACTGATAGCGTTTTTCATTTCTCTTCTTCCGTCTCCACGGTCACTTCTTTGGAAAAACATTTCTCGCCCACGTGGGCGGTGACTGTAGCCTTGCCGGATTTCAGCGCCTTCAGAA
>JAGDAG010000211.1 GCA_017959625.1 Abditibacteriota bacterium
ACGCCTGAAGCAGTTCGACATAAAGGTGCATCTTTACCTCAACGGCTGCCATCCCCTGTATTATCAGCCGGAAGTGGCGGAAAAGCTGGTAAAGCTTTCCCTGTGCGCCAAAAGCCCTTCCATGTTCTCCTACGATCTGGGCTGGGAGGTGAACTGCGGCAACCACGGTTCGCGGAAACGCTTCGACGACAAGTGGAACAAATGGATAACGGAAAACTACGGCTCCTTTGAGGAGGCCTTCCGCCAGTGGGGCTATACCCCCGCCGTGGAGGACGGGTTTTACACCAACCCTTCCGACGATATGATAAAGGAGCCCGATGACAAATACCTGGCCTACGTGGCGGCCTACAGGAGCTTTCTGGACGACCATATAAGCAAGGGCTACCAGAGAGTGGTGACGGGCCTCAGGAAGCTGGACCCCTATACCCTTATGGGAGCGCGCAGCGGCTACGGAGGCACGGGCACGTCCTGGATAGCCCATATGTTCCCCTTCGACCTGAAATCGGGAGTGAGGCACCTGGATTACACCGCCCCCGAAGCCTACAATATAGGAGGCAGCCGGGAAGGCTTCCTGAGGGGGCAGCTGAACAATATTTACGGGCACTTCGTTTCCCACGGCAAACCCGTGGTATGGCCGGAATACGGCTCTCCCCTGTTCAACGGGCTCCCCAGAGCGGAATACAAGCCCCACTGCGGCGACGACATTCTGGAAAAGGAAGGGCTCTACTATAAAGGCATGGGCGAATTCCTTGCGGAGACCCATGTGAACGGCGGCCTGGGCTGGTGGTTCCCCGGGGGCTACAGGAACGGCGAAGCGTCGGATTTCGGCATTTTCAACCCCGACAACACCATAAGGCCGGCGTCGGAAGCCATCAGAGATACTGCCGCCGCCGTCAAAAAGGGCTACAGGAACCCCAAGCCCTTCCCCGACGTGGTGCTGAAGATAGACAGAGACAAATACGTGCAGGGCTACGCGGGCATATTCGAGGGCATGTGCGACGAAGTGGCCAAACTGACCATGGAAGGCAAACGGGTGGATCTGGAGACCGACGGAACGGCGGCGGTGTCTTCGTCCGTGCCTCTGCTGTGCCCGGGCAATATCCCCTACAAAGGGAAAGGGCCCCTGAAATATCTGAAGGCGGAATTCGACGAGATAAACGTCAACGGCAGATCCCTCATCGAAAGCGGAAAAGTAACGGTGAAAAAAGGAAAGCCCGTGGTCTTCAGGGTGCGCGTCGCCAACACCGAGGAAGCGGCCTGGAATTCCCCCTCGGGCTACGGCCAGGTCGGCCTCCGGGTGCGATACGGGGACAGGGACGAGTTTTATCCCATAATAAGCGACACCTTCTATCTTTCCACAGCCACGCTGCATACCTTCACCCTGAAGGGAAATCCCGGGGAGGTGACCCTAAGGATGTCTGCCCAAGGCATAGGCGATTTCGGCGAGACGGCTGTGATAACGCTGGATTACAAATAGAGGGACAAATGAAGAAAGGCGTGATTTTTGATATGGACGGGGTCCTGTGCGACTCCGAGCCCTTCATCTGCAAGGCGGCGATACTGATGTTCGCCGAAAAAGGCCTCCGGGTAAAGGAGGAAGACTTTCTGCCCTTCGTGGGCGCCGGCGAGAACCGCTATATAGGCGGAGTGGCGGAAAAATACGGCCTGAAGGTGGATATAGAAGAGGTAAAGGCCCGCACCTACGCCATTTACTGCGAGATAATCAAAGGGCATCTTAAGCCCATGAACGGAGTCTATGATTTTGTCCGGGGCTGCCGCAGCAGGGGCATAAGGCTTGCCGTGGCCAGCAGCGCCGACCTGGTGAAGGTGCGGGCCAACCTGGCGGAGATAGGCCTGCCCTTCGAAAGCTTCGACACGGTGATAAACGGGCTGGATATCGAGCGCAAAAAGCCTGCGCCGGACATCTTTCTCCTGGCTGCCGAAAGGCTGGGGCTGCAGCCCGCCGACTGCCTTGTGGTGGAGGACGCCGTAAACGGAGTGGAAGCCGGCAAAAACGCCGGCATGAAGGTATTGGGGATAATGAGCTCCTTCTCCGAAAAGGAGCTTGCCAAAGCCGATTATCTGGCAAAGGACCTGAGCTGCGTCCCCCCGGAAGCGCTGGAATAACAAAGAGAGAGTAAAATGAAAATGTCAGCTATCATCATTATTGCGGCTGTTCTGACGGCGTTCTGCGCCGGAAGCGTTTTTGCGGTATCCATAGCAAAAACAAAATACGAGCCCGACGGGGTCCCCATAGCAAATCTCGTGGCAGACGCGGGGATCGGAGTTGTGCCCGACGGAAAAACCGACTGCGCCGCCGGGCTGCAGAAGGCTCTGGATCTCTGCGCGGAAAGAGGCGGAGGCACCGTGTTCCTTCCGGACGGAAAATACCTGCTGAAAAGCGGCGTCCATATCCCCGAGGGAGTAGTGCTGCGGGGCGACTGGCAGGACCCGGCCGGCGCCGCAATGCCGGAATTCGGCACCACCATCCTGGCAAAGCCGGAGCCTCTCTCACCGGAAGAAGCGGAGGACACTCTGGCAAGGCCCCTTTTCACCATGTCGGGGAACAGCGGCATAATAGGGCTCACAGTGTATTACCCCGAGCAGTCGGCGGAAGACCCCGTGCCTTACGGCTTCACCATGCTCATGGACCGGGTGTCCAGCGCCACTCTCCGGCGCATAACCCTGGTCAACTCCTGGAGGGGCATATCAGCCGAAGGGCATCACGAGCTGTGCCAGCTGGAAAAGATACGCATCTGCGCCCTGGAGACCGCCGTACTCATGGATTCCTCCACCGACGTGGGCTACACCTCGGATATCCGTATATCTCCGGAGTTCTGGCTGAAGGGCGCATACGCCTGCAAGGCCCCGGAGGCGCTGAAGAAGCGCTGCCTGGAAAACGCAGAGGGCATGGTGCTGGGCTGGCTGGACGACGAGACCCTTTCGGAGATATACATAACGGGCTTCAAAACCGGCATCCATTTTCTGAAAAAGCAGTTCTGGGGGCTTTTGTACGAAGTGCATATAAAGGGCTGCAAGACCGGCATCCTGTGCGAGAACCTCAACGACTGGGCAGGCGCCGTGGTGAGCCGGGGGGAGATAGAGGCCCTGGAGGACGCCGTGATCTGCGAGTCCCGGGTGGGCATGCTGAAGCTCTGCGGCATGAAGCTTAAGGGCAGAGTGTCCGGACGAAGATACAAAATAAACGGCGCCGATCTTTCTTTTGCGCCGAAGCTCACCCACGGCGGCTATAAAAAGCCGGTGTTCCGTCTGTACGCGCCGGAAACGGCGGGCTTTTCGGGAAAGCCCGCCGATATATCGGACAGGCTCCAGGACGCTTTGGACAAGGCCGGGAAAACGGGAGGCGTGGTGTATCTGCCGGCGGGGGTCTACAGCCTTTACAAGCCTGTCACGGTGCCCGAAGGGGTGCAGCTTACGGGCAGCGCTCCGGTTTTCAACACCGACTTTCCCGGAGGCACCCGCATACTTACCTACGTGAACAACGGCGCCTCCGTCACTCTTGAAAAGGACGCCGGGGTAAACGGCATACGTTTCCTGTATCCCTCCTTCGACGCGGCCAGCGCAAGAAAATATATAGACGAAAACGACCCGGTCACCAAATCGGTGTGCATCAAAGGAGCCGGCAGCGGAGTTTACGTGACCAACACAGTCATTACCGCCGCCTTCACGGGGATAGACTTCACCGGCTGCGACGGGCATTTCGTAAAACAGGTGTTCGGCGTGAGCTATCTCACCCATATACTGGCGGGGGGAAAGGACGGGCACATAGAGGGAGTGCTGGCGAACATACACTTCACCCAGCGGCACACCCTTTCGCCCTACTTCGACGAACGCTATGCGGACAAAAAGCTCAGCTGGATGGGCCTGGGGGCCGTTATAAGGGATATGGTGACAAGGCCCTTCTGCACCACCTTCAGGCTGAAGGATGCGGAAAACGAAAGCCTGCTGAACCTTTTCATGTACGCGCCGAACCATCTGCTGCAGGCGGAGAATTCCACCGCGACCCTTATCAACGTGTCCTCCGACTTCATGTACGGCTACCAGCTGCTGGCAGATGAAAACAGCGACCTTTTGGTGATAAACTCCCTCAGGTCCTGCGGAGGCTCCGTCATTTGCGACGAGACCTCGAAGGCAAAGATCTACAACCGCATAGCCATAAGCTATCAGACGGAGACGGATTACGATTCGGAAACAGGCAGGACCGACGAATACCGCTACACAAAAAGCGTCCCGATAACCGGCTGCGACACCCTTGAGGGAGTAAGGGAAGCGTCCCTTACGGAAGACCCGGAATATACAAAAACGGGAAAGGCCTGGTTCAGGGAGGGCTTTACCAAAAACCCCGAAGACATAGTTTCGGCAGACCTGCCGGTGACGGACATATCCTCCTGCTGGCCCGGAGGCAGGCTGCACCTCACGGTTTACGTGAACGACTATCACAACCTGATATGGGGCAGCCAGATACGGCTGGGCTCCGGCGGGGCTCAGGATTCCGAGCTTTTGTCGTGGTCGCTGCCGGTGTTCATCCTGCACAAGGGGAAAAACGAGCTGTACCTGCCCTTTGAAAGCGCGAATCCGGCGGGGGATTTCGACCCGTCCCGGGTGAACTATCTGAGGATATACGCATTTTTCGGCGCCGATTTCAAAAACAAATTCGCCATAGACGATATATTCGCCTGCGAATAAAAAACCTTCGGCCGGGGAGAGCGGACGCTCTCCCCGGTTTTTTTTTGCTTTCCGCACAGGAAACAAAAAAAAACCGCCTTAACGGCGGCTGCTACGGCTCTTGAACCCCCCGGGGCGGGTCTTCCCGCCGGGCGGAGATAAGGCTCATGAGTTCGTCCCGGACGGGGGCTTCGTCTATTTTTGCGGCAAATTCCTCCGCCTTTGCGGCGTCTTCCTTCAGCAGATAAAGCGCAGAGCATGCGGCGAGGAAGCATATACGGAAAGACAGCCTGCCGCAGGAGAGAAACAGTATCCGGCGGCCCCTGTCCAGAAACGGATGCCTATGAAGAAGCTCCAGGGCTTTCAGGCAGGCCTCCAGCCGCGCGTCGTCATCCGGGGAATCCGTGCCGGGGAAGGCAAGCTTCGGCAGGCCGAAGCGCCAGAAGAAATACACTCCCACTATAAGGGCGGCGGAAAGGGACACCAGCCAGGGGCTGGGGCTGCAGAAAAGGGCTGCGCACAGGAAAAAGAGGCACAGGGCTATATGCAGGAACTCCAGCGCCGGCAGAGTGGCGGACAAAAGCTCCTTGAGGCCTTCGAAGGAGTTGGCGAATACGGGCTTTTGGGGCAGATGGTATTTTTCTCTCATAAGGTCGCTCACCGGCCCCAGGGGCTCCAGCCGGCACAAAAGGGCGGCGGCCTTTCTTGCCTCCCCCGGCCTGTCGCAAAGCCTGTGGAGATCGGCGATATTGCTGAGGCAAACGGACACAAGGCTTATCCTGAGGGAGCTGGCCATCAGAACGAATTTATACCGGTCCAGCCAGGGCTTTTTTTCCAGGGTCTCATAGCATTTCCGGTAATGGGAAAGGCTTTCTTCGTAGCGTTTTTCGTTGCGCAGCCGGCGCCCCTTCACAAAATCCGGAAGCACTATATGGTAGGAAAAAAGCTTCCACAAAACGGCCACAGCCGGCAGGGCGTAAAAACACTTGCTGTATTGCGCAAGGCACAGCGCCGCCACGAACAGCATATACAAAAAAACGAAATACAGCCCTTCCAGCCAGTAGTTGGTATATTTTATCTGCTTCATCCGCCTTCTCCAAAAAAGCCCGGAAAGAGCCGGCGCTCCTTCCGGGCCTGTATTGCAGCGTTTACGCTTTGGCAGCCGCTTCTATGATGCCCGCGAAATCGGGGGCCTTGAGGGCCGCTCCGCCTATAAGGCCGCCGTCGATGTTTTCCTTGGCCAGAAGCTCGGCGGCATTCTTGGGCTTCATGGAACCGCCGTACTGGATGCGCACGGCCTGGGCCACGGCGTCGCCGTACATCTCGCCCACCACCGAACGGATGAGGCCGCAAACTCTGTCTGCCTCGTCGCTGTCGCAGGTCATCCCCGTACCGATGGCCCAGACGGGATCGTAGGCTATGACCATGGTCTCGGCATGCTCTTTGGAAAAGCCCGCAAGATCGGCCTTCATCTGGGCGGTGATGACCTCGTCGGTTTTCCCCGCTTCCCTTTCGGAAAGCATCTCGCCGCAGGCGATGATGGTCTTGAGCCCCGCTTCAAAGGCAAATTTTGCCTTGGCGTTCACTGTTTCGTCGGATTCTCCGAAATACGCCAGACGACCTTCCAGTTCGGGGTCGGAAACGCCGAACCTGCCTCTGGTCTCGCTGTGGCCGATGATCACCCACTCTGCCCCGGCGTCCTTCAGCATCTGCGGGGAAAGCTGGCTGGTCCACGCTCCGCTTTCCT
>JAGDAG010000212.1 GCA_017959625.1 Abditibacteriota bacterium
ATAGGCCACGGCGGCGGCGACGTGATACTGGGGCAGAGCTTTTTGGATATCATAAGAGGCAAGGGAGTCAGCTGCTCCGACCTCAACGACGGCATCCTTTCCGTGGAGATGTGTATGGCAGCCATGGAATCCTCCGCTACCAACACCTTCGTGGAGCTGTAACAGACTATATCGGGCTGCGGTTTATCAAGCCGCAGCCCGATATTTGGTTGTTCGCTTTTACGTATATCAAATTATGATATAATAAAATGGGATACATACAGGCGCATCCTTTCAGGTATTGAAAGGGATTTATGACTGACTTACATGTATTATCTTCAGTAAGAGAGCTTACATAACAAGAAAGCATTATGAAAAAAAATACATTGTTTCCGGACAAATAAACTTTAAGAGATTCTTCTTCGTTGATTATGAATACTTTCAAGGCAAAAACGAGGAAAAGAAATTAAGACTGGAAGGTATTTTGAACTTGAGCAGAAAAGACTGCGTTTGGATTTAGTATAATGCAATAAAAGAGATGCCGTCTTTTGATTTTGGTTTTCTTGCCGAGCTTCTTAAAACCAACGTCCATTTGGAGTTTTATCAAAGAGAAGTTATTCATAAAGAGTACAATGATATTAAAATACTTGACGATATAAATACTATTGCTCCAACAAATACCGAAGCTAATTATTATATAGTTTCTGAAGACAAAGGCTATGCGCCAGAGATTGATAGGCTGAAAAAAGAGTATGGTGTATCAATAAATGTAATTAATAAAATAGAAGATGCACTGGATTCGTCCGGATTAATTGCTGCTCCAAAAGATTCTGAAATACAAAAGAATGTTAAAGGAAACGATCCGAATTTAAAAGAATCAAAACAAAAAACCAATATACAAAAAAAGGTGATATTGCGGACTCTGCCGTCAATAAGGCAAAACCAGAGAATAAGAATGTAAAATCCAACACATCCGACTCGGTTCAGGACAGACGTAAAAGGATCACTGCTTTATACGATAAGAGTTATAAGAATAATCCTTACAAACAAAACAAAGCAGCTATACTTGACCTTTTGGTAAACCATGCAAATAAAGATGCGTTAACCAAAGATCTACGTAAGTTTTTATCTGACGGGCAGATCAATTGGATGCTGAATAGATTTAAAGAGTTTGTTAAATAATAGATCAACAGTTTGCTTAAAATGGTGATGGACATGAGAAAAACTATCTTTTGCTTATTAATGCTTCTTCTTTCTTCCGTATGCCTTTGGGCCATGGATGAAGAGAAGATCATCGACAGCATGGAACGGCTGGTTTTTTCGGTGGACGTAAAAAACGAAAACACTTCTCTCAGGATGTCCGGGTTCTACGTGCACGAAAACGGCCTTGCCTTCACCTCCGAGGCTCCCTTTTATGATACCGAAAAAGGAAAGGTGGATTTTTCGGGGTTTTCCGTTTTCGTAAAAAGCGTAGCCATCAGCAAAAGAAAAACCGAGCCGGCAAAAAGCGACGCGGGTTTTGCCATGTTCACCCTGCCTGCCCTCAAAGACGTCAAAGCCGCGCCGGTAAGCAAAACCCCCTTAAAGGAAGGGGACCCTGTGCTGATAATCGGCTACAGCCCCAATAAGCACAGCCTTATCATAAACCACAATACCATAGGCGCAAAGCAGGAGAGCGTTTTCAGGCTGCAGAAGCCCATAGAGAGCTTTTTCACCGGCGCTCCCGTGGTGAACCTTGACGGAGAGATAGCGGGGTTCGCCCTTATCGCCGACGAAAACGACCTGGATCTGAACCTGGTGCAGGATATCTCAAGCCTCAGCGGAGTTCTGGAAAAGGCTGCCGAAGAAACCGAAACCAAGTCCGACAACACCGAACGGGTGCTGGCGGAAAGCGAAGACGAAGAGCCTGCCCCGCAGATAAAAGAGACCACTCTCGACGGTTACACCTTTATGACCGCCGACGGCATACTGCTGGAGGTAAAGGGAAAAGGCGGCAAGGTGAAGATACCCACATTTGTGGAATATATCTGCGAGGGAGCCTTTGACGGAGTTGCCGCCGAAGAGATAGTGATCCCGTCCTCGGTGAAGGACGTGGAATTCGGAGCCTTTGCAGGCTCAATCGTGGAAAAGATATCCGTGAACACCGGCAACAAGAATTTCGTGTCCCGGGACGGGGTGCTTTTTACAAAAGACAAAAAAATGCTGATCTGCTATCCTTCCGGCAAAAATGCTGAAAGCTACGTCATCGAAAAGGGCGTAGAGGCCCTGTGCGACCTCGCCTTTTCCGACTGCAAATATCTCAGGAGCCTTACGGCGCCTTTGAGCCTCACCCTGCTGGCGGACAACTGCATCCTGGACGTATCCGGCAAGCTTGTCATAACCGGCTACGCCGATTCCGCTCTGCAGCAATACGCCGAGGACCACGACATCAAATTCAAGGTAAGGGAGCTCACGGATACCGACATAAAATTTATGCGGGAGCTGGCTGAAAAGCTTTCCGAAGACAACTCCGTGATGTGATTTAAAAACCGATATAAAGGAGAAAACAAATGAAAGAATATTTCTACCGCAACAGCTGGGAGATACATTATATCATAACCTGTGTCACCCTTTTGTTCCTTTTTCCCCTTGGGCTGTACTATTTGTATTGCCTTTACAGCATTTACAGTGAGATAAGGGTCGGCCATTGGCAGTATCCGTCCTTCTTTGCGGCGTGGACCCTGTTCAATTGGTATCTGGTGCGTTTTTACGACAAAGCCGAGATGCGTTACGACGATTCCATATTCGACAAAACGCCTCCCCAAAGGATAGACGCGCTTCTGGATATCCTTGAAGCCTGTTCGGAGGATACGGAGGTCCTGGGCGGCCTGAGAAGGCATAAACAAGCCTTCGACACACAAAACGATATGCTGGGCTATATCCCTAAGGATACCCTTGACAAACAGATGTATGAAGCAGAGTTCCGGGACATAATAGCGTTTTTTGTGCTCCACATTCAGACAGTTGTGTATCTTGCCGTCTGCTCTTTGGGGGTGAATTACTTTAAGACCGGGTCGTTTGGGGGTGGATTACTTTAAGACAGGGTCGTTTTTCAGGTTCGAAAAAAAAAAAAGGCGGGCAAACGCCCGCTTTTTTTATTTTCCTATCCTGTATCTTTCTCCCGCATACCCGCCTTCGCGGACAGCTTTCACTTTTCCGTCTTCATACGTGAGGACCACTTTGTTTATATTCCCCTTTTCAAAATCAAAGGAGATGCCGTCGTCTTCGTAAAGGGTGAACCCCCTTTCGCCCGTGCCGAATTTCTTCACTTCTATGTCAAACACAGTGTCCGGAAGGATATTTTCCATGGGCTCTGCCAGGGGCAGAAGGCTGTTGTTTTTTACGAATATGGGAAGAGTGCCCACAGGGTAGGAGAGGCGCCGCGTGGAGCCGCCCCGGTAAACCTCGCCGGTGTAAAAGTCGGCCCAGTCGTCGCCCACGGGGAAATAGACGTCCCTTTCCTCACTTTCGCGTCTGCAGGGAGCGCACATGATGCGGTCGCCGGCCAGAAACTGGTCGCTGATGCCGTAAACAGCGGGATCGTCGGGATAGTCCATCACCAGGGCCCTCACCGGCGGGGTGCCCTTGGTGTGATAATCCATGAAGGCGGAATACAGATAGGGCACGAAACTCATGCGCTGCCGGGCGATCTTCAGGGCGGCGGCGGTTAGCTCCGGAGCGTTTGGAGCAACTATGCCGTTGATATTGTCTTTCTCATTGGGCTGCTTCCAGGGAGGAAGAGGCATGAACCATATGTCCAGATTGTAAAGCGGGGCAAAGAGGCACAGCTCCATGCGCCGCAGAAGATCGGTCTTGTTGCCGGCGCTTCGGACCTCCGGGTTCCACATGCTGCCGCAAAAGCCGCTCTGGGCCATGCCGTTGACGTAACACTCATAGGTGTAGGCGTCGGTATATATGCTGAAGGGCAGGGGAGCGCAAAAGGCGCAGGCATTCCTGGCCAGGTTCCAGGACCGGAGCCCCCTCCTGTCAAGGGAGCCGAGGATGGTCTGCATATACAGGTCGCCCAGCAGGGTATGCATCTGCTCGCCGTCTATGCCCGAGGGGAAGCGGGTTATCACGGGAAAAGACCACTGGAAGCCGCCGGAGGGCTGGTAGTCGCATTCGTCCAGCTTCATGCCCCCCACGGAGCCGTAGCAGAAAATGTATTTGTCCATATGGGACGAAAAGATATCCCGGGCCTTTTTAAGGGAAAAGTCGGGGACGAGGCCGCCCCACACGTAATAGTCCCCCGAAAGGGGGCCGAGAGGCTCGCGTATGGGAGAATCGATGTCCACGAAGCAGTGCTGCCACAATACAAGGTGCAGGTCCTGCTGTTTCAGCTTGTCCGTAAAACCCTCGGGGTCCGGAAACATCTGTTTGTTCCAGGTGAAGTCGCAGGAGTAGGCCTTGTTCATCCAGCCGGGCTCAAGGCCCCACATGGAAAGGGGAAAGCCGTCCTCTTTTATTTCCTGTATCAGACGGAGATGCTCTTCGGCGTTCAGGTCCTTGCAGCCCCGGTATTGTATCCCCAGGCCCCACAGGGGAGGCACCGGGCCGCCTCCGGAATACAGGTTGTAGCGTTCTACGGCGTTTTTCAGGCCGTCGCCGGCAAATATATATACGTCCACTCCTTTTGCCACCGGGATATCCACGGATATATATCTCCCGGAGGAAGCAAGGGGCGAAAAGATGCTGCTGTCGGCGCCGGACAGGACAAGGCTGTCCCGGGAAAGGTCTTTGGGATGCTGGCTGCGTATATACCAGCCGGTGAATCTGGCCGTATCCAGCAAAATGCCGTAGCCTGCGGTGGATACCAGAAAGGGGACGGGCTGATGGCTGTAGCCTTCTCTGCCTTCCGGGTTGTCTGCCGGCGCCACAAAATACCGCCCGTCCTTCTTTTCAAATATATTGGTATTGAGCCCCAGTCCGTAAAAATGCTCCCCCTCGAACATGGGGAAAATTATCCGGCTGCCTTTTTTGTCGGAAGAAAAACGCAGTTCTCTGAATATGCCGGGGAGCTTTTGCCGGGACTGGCCCGACAGAGCGTCCTTTACCGGTGGCTTAAAGGCGTATTTGGAGGGAACATGCTTTTCCGGAGAGCCCAGGGTGATCTTCCAGACCCCCGGGTATATCTCCCGGGGCTGTTTTGCGTGGCAGGCGCAGGAAAAAAGAATGATCGCAATTATAAGTAAAACAGCGGTTTTTATCATTTTCATAAAAATAATGCCGCAGGCTTTGCTGCGGCCAGGACACTTTATTTGTTTCCCAGAGCTTTTGATCTGTCGGCGGCCGCCTTGACGGCCTTCATAAACGCGCTTCGGACGCCGGCTTATTCAAGGACGGCGACCCCTTCTATGGTGGTGCCTGCGGGAGAAGTGACCATATCCTTCAGCTGGTCGGGGTGCATCCCCGTGGAAAGCACCATTTTGGCGGAGCCGAGAACAGTCTGGGCGGCCAGCATGGTAGCGGTGTTTCTGGGCAGCCCCGAATAAACGCCGCCGTCGGAAAGGGCTTCGATCATCATAAATACAAAAGCAGGAGCCGAGCCGGAAAGGCCGGTGACGGCGTCCATCTGCCCTTCGGTGACCTTTATGCAGGTGCCTACCGCTCCCAAAAGCTTTTCCACAAGCTCCGTCTGGCTTCCGGTAAGGGCTCTGGAGCCTTCGCACCAGGCCAGCACTCCTTCCTTGATCTGAACGCAGAGGTTGGGCATGGTCCTCACTGTATAGGCGTCCGGAACAATGGCTTCTATGGTTTCCAGAGTCACCCCCGCGGCAACGGAGATCATAAGCTTGTTTGCAGATACGGGAGCGATCCGCGCAAGGACCCCGGGCAC
>JAGDAG010000213.1 GCA_017959625.1 Abditibacteriota bacterium
CTTTATGGGGGCGGGCAACGGCATGACCGGAAGGAACTACGGGCTGCCCCGTTTCCGGGAATGCCGCTTCGGCTCCCGCTTCCCCTTTGCCTATGTGAGCCTTCGGGACAAGACCAACCCGGTGACGTGCCGGATAAGGGCCTTTTCGCCCTTCGTCCCCGGAAATGAAGACGATTCGTCGCTGCCCTTTGCCGCCGCGGAATATACCTTTGAGAACACTTCGCAGGCAAAACAGAATTGCGTGTTTTATTTTTCCGCCCTGCAGTTCATGGGCGTTGAAGGGGGAGAAGACAGGCTGTTTGTTGAGTCTTTGGAAAACGGCTTTCTCTTCCGCCAGGAAAAAACGGAAAAGCAGGGGAGCGAAGGCGCTTTCTGCGTTGTGTGCGATACTCCCGCCCGGGTGGATTCCGTGCTTTACGACAACGACTCCTGGCTGGCCGGGCTGGACACCATGACCATGCTCTGGAACAATATAGCGAAAGGGGAGGCGGCGGTCCGGAAAAACGAAAACGGCCGTTCCCCCGGGGCGTCCCTGGCCGCGCCTTTCGCCCTGGAGCCGGGGGAAAAGAAAAGCATCGCCGTGCGCTTTGCCTGGTACGTTCCCGAATCGGATCAGCAGATAGAAGGCGGCGGCGCCTTTTACGAGCCCTGGTACGCCGGCAGATACGGGGATATATACGAAGCGGAAAAAGACTTCGCCCTGCGTTACGCCTATTTTGAGGAAGAGGCGGAGCGCTTTGCCCGGGAATTCGAAAAACAGACCCTTCCGGAAGCCGCCCTGGAAGCCGCCGAGGCCAACCTTTCCATACTGAAGACCCCCACGCTGCTGCGGCAGAAGGACGGCAGGCTGTGGGGCTGGGAGGGGCTTTGCGACACCTTCGGCAGCTGCCACGGCTCCTGCAGCCACGTGTATAATTACGCCCAGGCCCTCTGCTCCCTTTTCCCCCGGCTGGAACAGAGCCTGAGGGATACGGAATTTGAAGAGGATCAGGACGAAAACGGGCATCAGCAGTTCCGGACCCTGCTCCCCATACGACCCAACAGCCACAATTTCCACGCCGCCTCCGACGGACAGCCGGGAGGCATCATGAAGCTTTACCGCGAATAGAGAGGCGGAGCGGGGGACGACTGGCTGAGGGCTATATGGCCCAAGGCCAAAAAGAGCATGGATTACTGCATAAACCTGTGGGACCCCAAAAAAGAGGGCGTCCTGACGGAGCCCCACCACAACACCTACGACATAGAGTTCTGGGGGCCGGACTCCATGTGCGCTTCGTTTTACCTGGGGGCCCTGAAGGCTTTTTCCCTGCTGGGGCAAGCCCTGGGGGAAGATACGGCGTTTTACGAAGAGCTTTACAAAAAGGGGAAACGCTATGTGGAAACGGAGCTTTGGAACGGGGAATATTTTTATCAGAAGACACGGTGGACGGATCTCGCGGCAAAATTCGACGCCGCCGGCGACCCCCTTCTGGAGCGGATGGGGCCCAAGTATCAGTACGGCGAGGGGTGCCTTTCCGACGGAGTGTGCGGCGCCTGGCTGGCAAAATGCTGCGGCCTGGGGGACATACTGGACACGGAAAAGACCCTGGGGCACCTTTTGAGCGTTTATAAATACAACCTGAAGGAAGACCTTTTCGACCACGCCAACGTGCAGCGGCCCGGCTACGCCCTGGGTGAAGACGGGGGCCTGCTGGTGTGTTCGTGGCCCCGGGGCGGAAAGCCCGAGATACCTTTTCCGTATTCGGACGAGGTGTTTACCGGCATAGAATACCAGGTGGCGTCGCACCTCGCATCCCTTGGGCGCAAAAAGGAAGCCCTGCGCATAACGGAGATCGCCCGCAAACGCTTTGACGGCGAAAGAAGGAACCCCTATGACGAATATGAATGCGGCCACTTTTACGCCCGGGCCATGGCTTCGTGGCAGCTGCTTTCCGCCTTCAGCGGAGTTTCCTACGACGCAGCCTCGCAGACCCTGTATTACGGAAAAGACGACTGCAGGGTACTCATTGCCTGCCGCACCGGCTACGGCACAGTGACCATAGAAAACGGCCGCTGCAGGGTGGAAGCGGCAAAGGGAAGCATACCGGTTAAGGAATACGCGCAGGTGTAAACCGCCGCGTCATCCCGGCGGAAATGAGCGCCTGCGTCCCTGCCGCGTCATCCCGGCTGTTGCGGTC
>JAGDAG010000214.1 GCA_017959625.1 Abditibacteriota bacterium
AAATTTGCTTCAAAGCCCGCCGCTCCCGGCAGGGCCGATATGGCGGGGCTTGCCCTTTCTCTGGTAGGCAGCCGCTACGTCAGCGGGGGCACCTCCCGCGGCGGCTTCGACTGCTCGGGGCTCGTGAGCTTCGTTTATTCCAATTTCGGCATAAAGCTTCCCCGCACCTCCAGGGAACAGGCTGCCTGGGGCAAAGCGGTGGAGAAGGCAAATCTGCAGAAGGGCGACATACTGCTCTTCTCTATCCACAGGTCCGGCGTCGATCACGTGGGGATCTACGTGGGGGGCGGCGAATTCGTCCATGCCGCCAACACCAAAAAGGGCGTTGCCAAGGACAAGCTTTCCTCCGGCTTCTACGTGAAACACTACGTCGGCGCCAGGCGGGCAAACTAAAAAAAAGAGCAGCGGGCCTTGAAAGTCCGCTGATTTTTATATGAGGTTGTTATGAAGATCACAGTATTGGTTTTGGCTCTTATCGCTTTCTGCGCCCTTACGGGCTGCAGCGGCAACAAAGTGGAAAAGGCAGAGCTCAACAAAGGGGAAAACGAGGTGGTGAGGACCGAAGACGCGCTTTACGAAGCCGCCGGCGAAAACCCTTTTCAGAGCGATTTCCGGGAAAAGCAGAAAGAACTGCTGGGAAAGATCGACGCCGGCAACATCGAGAATCCCCTTAAAACAGAGGATCTGACCGAGGGGACCGGCCCGGCAGTCAAGGAAGGCGACACTGTAACGGTGCAATACAAAGGCACCCTGAAGGACGGCACCGAGTTCGATTCCTCTTACAAACACGGCAAGCCCTTCGGCTTCACCGTGGGCAAGGGAAGCGTGATAAGGGGCTGGGACGAAGGCCTTATAGGAATGAAAGCCGGCGGCAAGCGAAAGCTTACCGTCCCCCCCGATTACGGCTACGGCGATCAGGAGCTGCCGGGCATCCCGGCCAATTCCACCCTGATCTTCGAGATAGAGCTGCTTAAGATCGAATAGGCCCCGGATCTTTGTTATTTAAGGCAAAAGGTATGATTCTGTCATGCCTTTTGTTTGTTTTGTGTCAAGAGAGAAAATGAAAAAACCGTTTGAAAATTATCCCGATATGGCATATCTCGCCCCCGTTCTCGAAGAGGCCGTGGAGGCCGCCTTCCGCTGCGTCAGCGCCGGAGGAAAGATAATGGTATGCGGCAGCGGCGGCAGCGCCGCCGACAGCGAGCATATCGCCGGCGAGCTTCTGAAGGGCTTTCTGAAAAAACGCCCCGTAGGGCCCGCTCTCCGGAGCCGCCTGGAGGAGGCCGGCGCCGGAGCGCTGGCAGACAGGCTTCAGCTGGGCATCCCCTGCATCAGCCTGGTGAGCCATTCCGCCCTGCTTACGGCGGTGATCAACGACAACGGCGCAGACATGATGTTTGCCCAGCAGGTGTGCGCCTTCGGCAGGGAAGGGGATATGCTCATAGCCATAAGCACTTCGGGAAACGCGGAAAATGCGGCAAACGCCGCCATATGCGCCAACGCCATGGGGATCACCACCCTGGGCATGACGGGAGAGGGCGGAGGCCGTTTGGGAAAGCTTTGCCGGCTGCTGCTGGCTGTCCCTTCCCGCCAGACCTACCGGGTGCAGGAATACCATATAGCCCTTTACCATTATTTCTGCGGGGCGCTGGAAGAAAAAATGTTTGAGGAATAAAACTTTTTGCCCGTATTTTCGTATTTATATATGTGGCATCTGCCCCTATCCTGATATGGAGGAAGAATCATCAAAAATATAGTTATAGTGCTGCTTGTCGCCCTGGGCCTTCTGCTGATCTTCAAAGGCGACGCCATTTTCGGCGGAATGGCGGGGCAAAGCAAAAACGTTTCGTATTCCAGAGCCCTCGATCTGATAGAATCCGGCGCCGTTTCCGACGCCGCCTTCAAAAAAGACACTCTGATACTGGAAACCAAAAAGGGAGATAAATATACCGCCAACCTGGACGCCGCCGCCCCGGAGGAAAGGGCAAGGCTCCACGTGCTTCTGCAAAAGCAGAAGATAGGCTACAAAATAGACAAGCCCCCCGCTACGGATATGCTGTGGACGGTGCTCATCTCGGTGGTACTGCCCATGGCCATGCTGCTTTTCTTCTGGCTTTTCATCATAAGGGGCCAGGGAGGAGGAGGCTCCGCCATAAATTTCGGCAGGAGCAAGGCCAAACGGATAGAAGAAAACAGCCAGAAGGTCACCTTCGACGACGTGGCGGGGATAGACGAAGCCAAAACCGAGCTGGGCGAGGTGGTGGACTTTCTGCGGGATTCCAAAAAATACCAGAAGCTGGGCGCCAAAATACCCAAAGGCGTCCTGCTTTTGGGGCCTCCGGGCTGCGGCAAGACCCTGCTTGCCCGGGCTATAGCCGGCGAGGCAAAGGTGCCCTTCTTTTACATCTCCGGTTCGGATTTTGTGGAAATGTTCGTGGGCGTGGGCGCCAGCCGTGTGAGGGACCTGTTCAATAACGCCAAGGAAAACAGGCCCTGCCTTGTTTTCATCGACGAGATCGACGCCGTGGGGCGCCACAGGGGCACCGGCATCGGCGGCGGCAACGACGAAAGAGAGCAGACCCTGAACCAGCTGCTCATAGAAATGGACGGCTTTGAGACCAACTCCGGAGTGATTTTGGTGGCGGCCACCAATCGGCCCGACGTCCTCGACCCCGCTCTGCTGCGGCCGGGCCGTTTCGACAGGCAGATAACCGTGGACCTGCCGGACGTGAAGGGCAGGGAAAAAATACTGCTGGTGCACGCCAAAAACAAGCCGGTGGACAGAGACGTGGATTTCAAAACGCTGGCTGCCCGCACCGCGGGCTTTTCCGGCGCGGAGCTGGCGAACCTGGTGAACGAAGCCGCCCTTCTGGCGGCGCGCCTCAACCAGAAGACCGTGACCAGCGCCAACTTCAGCGAGGCCATCGACAAGGTGCTTGCCGGCCCGGAACGCAAGAGCATGACCCTGAACGCCGAAGAAAAGAAAATGACTGCCTACCACGAAGCGGGCCACGCCATAGTCATCGAAACCCTGGCCGCCGGCGACAAGGTGCAGAAGGTATCCATAATGCCCAGAGGCAGAGCCCTGGGCCTCACCTGGCATACCCCCCAGGAGGACCGTTATACCCAGACGAAGACCGAACTTCTCAACAGGATCTGCGGGCTTCTGGGCGGCAGAGTCACCGAGGCCGTGGTGTATAACGAGATCACCACCGGCGCCGCCAACGATCTGGAGCGGGCCACGGGCATAGTGCGCACCATGATATGCGAGCTGGGCATGAGCGACAACCTGGGGCCCATAGTGTTCGGAAAGCATTCCGGCAACCCGTTTTTGGGCAAGGACATATACGAAAGCCGCAACTACTCCGAAAGCGTGGCCCAGGCCATAGACGCCGAGATAAAACGGGTCATAGACGAGTGCTACGCCAAAACAGAAAGCATCATCAATCTGCGCCGGGACGCCCTGGACAGCCTGGCGGCGCTGCTGGAGGAAAAGGAGACCATAGAAAGAGACGAGTTCCTTGCCGTCTGCTTCCCCGAAAAATATAAAGAGGAAACCGGGCGCGAGGCAGACGCCGGCCCCGAAGGCCAAGAGTCCGCGCCGGATATGCAGACCGGCGGCGCGGACGCCGGAGAAGAGCAGGCGGAAAAGCCGGAAGCGGCTCCCGGAGAGGAGTCCGCGCCGGAAGAGCCTTCCGCCGTTCCCCCTGCGGCTCAAGAGGACGAAAACGATGAAAACCAAAAAAGAGAGGAATAAAAATGACTGATACTGCAGGCAAAAAGATAGCGGTCCTTACCAGCGGCGGCGACGCCCCCGGCATGAATGCCGCCGTGCGGGCCGTGGTGCTGGTAGGCATTTCCTGCGGCGCCGACGTTTACGGGATCTATAACGGCTACAAGGGCCTGATGGAGGGCGACCTGCGGCAGTTTTCCGCAAAGGACGTTTCCGACCTTTCCCGCAAGGGAGGCACCGTTCTGGGCTCTGCCAGAAGCAAGGAATTCATGACGGAAGAGGGCTTTGCCCAGGCCCTGAGGGTCATAAAGGGCTACGATCTGGACGGTCTGGTGGTGGTGGGAGGCGACGGCTCCCTGCACGGCGCCCAGAGGCTCTCGGAAAGCGGCGTCAAATGCATGGGCATCCCCGCTTCCATAGACAACGATATAGCCTATACCGATTATTCCATAGGCGTGGACACCGCCCAGGACACCATCATCGAGGCCATCGACAAAATAAAGGACACCGCTTCTTCCCACCGCCGGGGCTTCGTTATAGAGGTCATGGGGCGCGCCCACGGTTTTCTGGCTCTGGCCACCGGGGTCGCCTGCGGCGCCGAGATGGTGATACTGCCGGGAGACGATCTCACAAACCCGGAGAGGCAGGCGCAGATAGTTGACGAAGTCAGCAGATACTACGTGCGCAAAAAGCCCAACTTCATCTGCGTGCTGGCGGAAGGCGCGTCGGGACCCGGCTGCAGCGCCGTGGATATACTGGCGGAGCTTATCAGCAGGGCCGGCTACGACTGCCGCAAAACCATCCTCGGCCACGTGCAGCGGGGCGGGACCCCTACCTGCAACGACCGCAACCTTGCCACGATCATGGGCTTTGCCGCCACCAAGGCCCTGCTGGAGGGCGATACGGGAAAGATGGTAGGCGTATCGGGGAGAGAGGTGCTGCTGACCCCCTTCGAGGACGTCTTCGCCGCCGAAATGGACCTGCCCCAGGAATTTCTGGACAAGGTCCGGCTGCTTTCGGTCTATTAGTGAAAAAGCTGTTTTTTGCGGGATTGCTGCTCCTCCTGCCTCTTGCCGCGGGCTGCGCCGGTTTTTTTGACCCCGGCTATATAAAAGCCCTGTATCGGGATGCGGGAGAGCAGCTTTTGGCTTTGGAGGATGAAAAAAACCTGGCGTATTCCCCCTCCGCCGCCGCTCTCTGCGGGGCGCTTTTGTGCGCCGGCGCGTCGGAAGAGGAAGCGGCGGCCTGCGCCGGAGCCTTCGGCGCGGAAAAAGACGTTTTGACGGAAAACAGCGTCAAGGCGCTTTCGTTTATGGACAAGCCGGCCTTCGCAAAACAGGGGCTGCGCTTTTCCGGAGCCTTCTGGCACAGAAGCGGGACCCCCGTAAGCGACGAATATAAAAAAACGCTGGAAAGCTATTTCGGGGCAAAGCCCCTGGCCTTCGGCGGAGGCGCTGAGATCAACAAATATTTTGAAGAGCTGGGTTTTGCCTCCAAGGAAGAATGCGACGACGCCGCCCTCCTGACCTGCGCCGCCTTCTGCGCTCCCGTCTGGGACGCCTGCGGGCCTGAAACAGCCCGAAGGGTGGACCGGTTCCGCCCCTTCCGGGGGCAGGCAAAGCCCTGCGTGTTTTTCCCGGTGGGAGGAAAGGTGCTCTTCGGCGAGATAGAAAACGGCTTTTTTGCCTCGGTGCCCTTTGCCGGCGGCGCTATGAGGCTGGATATCTTCTGCGCCGACAACAAAAAAGCCCTGCTGGAGGCTGTGGAAGACCTGGCAAAGGGCCATGGGCCCGCAGAATACGCCAAAGAGCGGGATATGTGGATCTTGCTGCCGGAAACGGTAGTCGAAAGCCGGGAAGAGCCCCTTCTCCGCCTGGGCAAAAAGGGGCTGCGGACCCTGGGCTACAGCGGCATCACCGGCAGGCGCCCGGTGCCGGTGGAAAATATGATATCCCGGGGCGCTCTCAGGCTTGCCCCCGGCGGAAACGCGGCCCCCGTCGAAGCGGAGGAAGAGGCCGCCGTCACGCGCCCTTTTCTTTTTCTGATACGTGACGCCGTCTTCGGCCTGCCGGTGCTGGCAGGCATATGCGCAGTTTTGTGACAGGAGATAAAAATGGTTTCAAAGGAAACAGTCCACAGCGGGCGTCTTTACGACCCCACCGACCCGGAGCTCATGGAAGAGCAGCGGGGGTATCTTGAAAGGCTGTGGGAATTCAATCACACCCGCCCCTCCCAGCTGGCGGAGCGGGAGGCCTTCATGAAGGAGCAGTTTGCCGAATGCGGAGAAAACTGCTACATAGAGCCCCCTTTTTACGCCAACTGGGGCGGAAAAAACCTTCATTTCGGCAACGTGGTGTATTGCAACTTCGGCTGCAAGTTTGTGGACGACACCCACATTTATATAGGCGACTACACCAAGCTTGGGCCGGGAGTGGTGCTGGCCACCGGGGGGCACCCCATACTTCCGGAGCTCAGGGAAAAATCGCTGCAGTATAATTTTCCCGTACGTATAGGCCGCTGCTGCTGGCTGGGCGCCGGGGTGATAGTGGTGCCAGGGGTCACCATAGGGGACAACTGCGTCATAGGCGCCGGCAGCGTGGTGATACGCGACGTTCCCGCAGGCAGCGTGGCCGCCGGGAACCCCTGCCGGGTGATCCGCGCCATAGGGGAAAGGGACAGAGAGTTTTATTTTAAGGACCTCAAAATAGATTGGAGCCGGATCGGGCTCTGACACTGACGAAAAAAAGCGGGCCTCATGAGAGGCCCGTTTTTTCGCTTTGCTTAAGACGGGTATGCCGCCGCTTTGCGTTCGGGTTTACTGTCGCTGCTTTTCGGCTGCTTTTGCCGGGATCGCGCCGCAAAGCGGCGCGCGTTACAGCCCGGCATATCCCCGCAATACTGCGTTCAGATAAAAAAAGGGAGCCGCAGATCGCGGCTCCCCGGCGCGTTTTTATTTTGTTCTCACCCTTATCACGGGCCGTATGCCCGCAAGAGCGGTGGCGGTGTTTTTGCCCGCCATACAGTTTTTGTCCACCCTGCCGTCGGAAGTCACCGCGCAGGCCCGCATGTCCCCGAGCCCCGGGGTCTTCAGCCACCAGGGGCATTTTGCCGGAGCGCCCTTTTTGCGGGCAAAGGCCGTGGCGGGACACGTGCGGGCGTCGTAGCGTTTCCAGAAGCGTTTGGCCTCTTCTTCGGACAAAAGGGTGATCCTGTCGCCGTTTTCGTCCGGGATGAGCGCCCTGCGCTGATCGGGAGAAAACGCCTCCACCAGAAACTCTTCGTTAAGGCTTTTCCGCAGGCTGCTTTCCTCCCAGGAAACGGGAGGATAGGCGCCGTGCTCCGCCTTCCAGGCCTTCAGCTCGTCTATGGCCATATCGTATTTGTGGAAAAGGCCGTAGTCCAGGATGCTGCTGCAGATAAGCAGGGCTTCGCCGTCTTTGGATTCCAGCACGTCCCAGCTGACGGGATCGTCCTTATAGGCCCCGAACACCAGGCGGCTGCCGCCGAGTTCCACGGCGCCCTCCTCTTCTTCTTCCGGGTCTTCGTCCTCATCCTCGCCGGGATCGATAACGCTCTCCCGGGGGAGCAGGTTGTCCAGACATTCCTTTACGCCGTCGGATATATCTTTTTCGTCTATGAGATACACCAGCGGCTCTTCCCCGGCTTCATATACGTAGCCTACCGTCTTTTCTCCGGCAAACACCGGGCCGCCGCAGTAAAAAGCGTCGAGACTCTCCGCAAGCCGCAGGGTGTTATCGCTGCGGGAGGCCGTTTTGCAGTCGGTGAAAACCACCTTTTTTGCTTCGGGGTCAAAACCCGCCGCGGTAAGGGTCTCCGCGTTTTCGGGAAGGGCGCCGATAACGAGAGGGCTTTCCGCCGAAGCGGCCAGAAGCACGGTATGTCCGCCGTCGGTAAAATTGTAGGCGGTGACCGGCGACGGGGGATAGCTTTCCCCGGCGGCGGTGAACTTCATTTCCTCAAAGCTCACAGACATCTCGTCTCCGCTCCCGAAATCCAGCCACGGGCTGTCGGAGGATATTATGCAGCCCCCCAGAAGAAAACCGCTTATGTCTTCGGTTTTCCCGGCGGCGTTTTCGATACGCACTCCCACGACGCTCTTTTGGGCGTCACTTCTGATATCCGCCCGGCACAGCGCGCAGGCAGCCACAAAGATCAAAAAACAGATCGTCAGTTTTTTCATTGCTCTCTCCTATTCCGTCCACTTTATTTTTATAACGTCTTCTTCTCCGAAGGCTCCGATGCCGTCGGCGTAAAGCCGCAGCGCGATCTGCGAAGGCCTGCCTTTCAGAACGAACGAGGCTTCTCCCGTTTCCAGATAGCCCACCCTTCTGTCCAAAGGGTAAAACTCTTCCGCGCCGTCCCGGGACACCCGCAGCAGCACCCTGCCCTTTCCCTCGTTTTCCCACAGGCAGTCGTCGGTGTTTGCCATACGCACGGTTATCCGGGAACCGGGCCTGAGCCGCAGGTCACCGGAGGACAACAGCGTCTGCCCGCAGGCCTTTATGCAGTCGGTCTCGCTGTCCAGATATTTTACGGGGCCTGTGCCTCTGTAGGGTATGTTCCCCACGCCTTCGGGCTCCAGATACGCGGTGGTGAGCCCGGCGCCTGCGCTGATCACCCGGGTGTATTTGCCGGCGGCAAGGCGCTCCGAAACATGCATGGCGTATTTTTCAAAAAAGTCGCCGTAGCCCCGGGCATAGGCGTCCCTGTCGTAAACCAGCGTTTCGTCGGCGGGCTGCGGGTCCCGGTCCCCTTCCCTCTGGGCTTCGGCGCGGTCCCTGATGGCAAGCAGGGCGCCCCTGGGGGTCAGATCCGGTTCGGCAATGCCGTAATCCGACCTTTCGTCTATGCGGTAGCCCCCGGGATACCACCAGGTATAGGAGCCTGTGGCGCTGCTGCGGGCCACGAAATCCGCCATGGTCCTGTAGTAGTTTTCCTGATATTTCAGCCTTTTTTGCCCCTTTTCCTGCCTGTATTCGTTTTGGGGCACGGCAAGAAACAGATACGCTCCGTATTCTATCCACACCACGGGCTTCCCCCCGGACACCATACGGCAGTGCAGGTTGGTGAGCTCGCCCATACCCATATGAAGGGGAGTCTGCCCCAGATTATACCCCTCGGGACAGCTTATGTCCAGATGCCTTGCCCCCGATTTCATGTCGTAGGGAAAAATGTGGGCGTAAACCACGGTGCCGTTGCCCCCGGCCCCGTTCCTGAGGCCCATGCAGGACCATGGGTCGTATTTCCGCAGGTTCGCCACCGTTTCCTGGAGCCCCTTTCCTATAACGTCGTCCATAAAGCGGCGGTATGCGGCTATGAGGGGCAGGTCCTTTTTTTCCGGCTCCCGTATCTGCCTGTCGGAGGGGCCGTTGTAAAAGCCGTCCGTCAAAGACGGTTTTGCCCCAAGGATCGTGAAAGCCTTTTCGGGAGAACCGTATTCCCGGGCAAGCCACCGGTTCCATTTTTCGTTCAAAAACCTTCGGCTGCCCTCGCCTCCCAGGCTCACCTCCCAGCCCAGATCGTAGCAGAACATGGCCCGGGCCCTGCCCAGACAGGCAGCCTTCACCATGTCCCCCGCTTCCCGGCGCTTTATGTCCAGAGGATGGCAGCCGTTGACGAACAAATGTACCTTTATGCCGTATTTTTCGCAGCGTTCCAGAAAATCCCGCAGCTGCGGCGCCTCGGTTATGCCGAGATACTGGGTGCTCACAGTGTTGACGTTCATTTCCTTCAGCAGCCTGAGGTCTGCCTCGATGCGGTCGGGGAGATACGCGTCCGCCTGCAGCCAGGCGCCGCCGCCCTCCGCCGTCCGCAGGGGGACACCCGAAGCGTACATGGGCCAGTAATTCACTCCCACCGGCACCCATTTTTCGTTTCCGATCCACAAATGCCCGTTTTCCGAACGCACGGAGTTTTCCCGGGTGCGGGACCGGGGGTCGAACACGGAGAACGGCTGGGTGATGGCGTCCACGGTTTTGCCGCCCGCTTCCAGCGACGCCTCCGCCTTATACAGCCCCGGCTCCTTTATGGAGAAACAGACTTCGGAGCCGGTCTTTATCCGTTTTTCAAAAATGGCCCTGCCGTTTTCGTCGGAGATACGTATATTTGTAAACGTGCCCTCGCCCCCCGCGGCCTTTGCCCCCGCGGCGATCTTTTCTCCGGGCATATACGAAAAGGAGGAGGTGCCGGCGCAAAGGAGCCTGGGCTTCTGAGCAAAGCAGTCCGCCAGTTTTTCCGGCAGCCCCGGAGCTCCCGCCAGAAGCTCCGGCGATACGCCGGCAAAGACCCACACGCCACCGTTGAAAGGGGAATCCTCTCTGTGAAACACAGCCTGCGCCGCCATGCCCTTCTCTTTTCCGTTTTCCATGCACATAGCGAGAGGGACCTGGCGGAAGGGCCCTTTGTTGCGGAGGCCGTAGCCCAGGTTTCTGTAAAGGGGCATCACAGCCTCCGGAGCCTTGATGGTCCCGCCGCCGAAGGCTATGGTATCGCAGGAGCATTTATACATGTGCATGGCCGGATAAAAGGCGGGCATCTCCGCAGGCTCCTTTATTTCGGGGAGCTGCGAGCCGGAAACCAGCCGCAGGGCGCCGATATAAATATCCTGAGGCTTGCCCGTGGGGGTGGAGGAAGGGTGTTCCTCTTCTTCCTGAACGGAGCTCATGATGCTGAATTCGAAGGAGGCTATTTCGGCGGGGCGGAGCATATCGCCGGAGCCGCCTCTGTCTCCCGTTTTGCTGTTGTCCCACATGCCGAACTCCCGGGGGCTCACGGTGAAGGTCTGCCATCCCTCCGAAAGGGCGAAATGGCGGAACCAGCGGGAGCCGTCCTTTTCCGTTATCCCCAGGGAAAGGGCCGGGGACAGGCGGCTGCCTTTTATGCTTATGACAAAAAACGGGTTCTCCGGCGCGGAGTCCAACGAGACGGGCAGGGCGTACCGCTCCCAGCTGTCCGCTCCGTCGTTAAAGAGATGAAAGGCCGGGCGGCCTTCGCTTTCGGAAAGCTCCAGATGCCTGCCGGGAAGGGCTTTGGCAGAGGATATATCAAAGCGGGAGGTATCCTTCATAACGGCGGGGTCCGCCAGGGTCTCGCCGCCTTCCGACGCGGCAAACTCCGTAAGACGGGAAACGGGTATATCGCTTTCCCCGAGACGGACGGTCAATTCCGAAAAGGGGACGCCGCCTATGGCCAAAAGGCCTCCGCCGCTTTTTATAAAGGAACCGAAGGCGTCCGCCGCCTCGCAGGGGAAGCGTTCGCAGTTCTCCAGAACGAGAACGTCGTTTTTTCCGCCCTTGAAAAGAGAAAGGTCCGCAAGAGCGCGGGTCTCGAAGCCCTGCTTTGAAAATTCCCGCATGAGGGGCCCGCTGCAGGCGTCCCCTCCCGCGAACCAGGCGGTTTTTGCCCAAAGAGGGGCGGCGAAAAGCAATATGACAGCAAAAAGAAAAAGGTTTTTCATATATCACCCGTTAATGACCGTATGCCGCTTATATTATAGCATAAATGGACCTTATAACAGCGAACGGATATATCCCAGGGACGCAAGGGCTTTTTCCAGAAACTCCTCCGGCGGAAGGGAGGCGTATGCCGGGGTGTTGTCGGCGTTCACCTCAAGGTGCAGAGCCCCCGTATAGGGAGAATCCTTTATGATGCCCGCCGTTTTTTTCCAGTCCCCTTTTCCGCTGCCGGGAAGAGCGTGCAGGTCGCCGGAGGAATCGTTGTCGTGGAGATGCAGCGCCGCAAGCCTGGAAGCGTAGTCCGGCAGAGGGTCCTTCTGATTGCCGAAGCAGAGGGCGTGGCCGGAATCGTAGCAGAAGCCCAGAAAGGGAGAGTCTATGGTATCCAGGGCCTTAAGGGCGTAGGTGAGCTTTATGTTCTCGGCAGCCATGCGCACCCCGTTTTTTTCCGCAAGGGCGGTCAGGGCGGAAAGCCGCTCTATGCCCTTTTTCGTGACCCTTTTGGGGTGATGCCAGGCGGTGATATGCGCTACCAGCACGGGGATCCCAAGGCGTCCGCAGAGCAGTATGTTTTTTTCTATGGTTTTATACGCTTTTTCTCCCTTGGTGCCGTATTCAAAGATGTATCCTGTCAACTCGTAGGGAGCGTGGATGAATTCCGTTTCCAGTCCAAGGCTTTCCGCTGTACGGAAAAGGGACATAGCGTCTTCCTCTCCTGCGCCGTCCGCCTCGACACCCCAAAGCGAGGTGCAGTCGAAGCCGGCATTTTTTATGAGCCGAAGCTTGTCCTCCATGCTTAAAGACATGTAACCGAAAAAATTGTGTATCCCGTTTTTGTCCGATATCATCTTTTTATCCCGTCACTCTCCGCAAAACGGAATACGGAGGAAAGTCCGTATATATCCTGTGGTCGTTGTTCACCTTTGTGAGGGCGTTCCCGTCCGCGTCCCGGAATACCGGGGGCAGGACCACGGCCTTTACGCAGGAGGGGGTAAGCAGCTCCGCGGTCTCGCCCCCCTCAAAGGAGTTGTTCACCTGCAGCATGCCGTCGGGGCCGGTGTGCCCCAGCAGCACCGAGGTGAACAGATAGGAGGAAGACTCCGCTTTATAATCCTCCGGGCCTACGCCCCCTTTCATGAACCCCTCCGTGTAGCCCCGGTTGCTTATGCGGGAAAGAAGGGCGGTTATTTCCTCTTCGCCCATGGCGCAGCCGTCAAGGAGCCTTCTGTAAACGTAAAGCACCGAGGCGACGTAGTGGATGGTCTTCATGCGCCCTTCTATCTTCAGGGAGGCGATACCGGCGTCGGAAAGCCTGCGGGCGTACCGCCAGAGGGCAAGGTCGCGGGAATTGAAGAGATAAAGGCCCCTTTCGTCTTCGAACACCGGCATAGGGGAGCCGGGGCGTTTTTCCTCCATAAGGCAGTAGCTCCAGCGGCAGGGCTGGGCGCATTCCCCCCGGTTCGCCCGCCGCCCGGTGAGGTAATCGCTTATGGCGCAGCGGCCGGAATAGGAAAAACACACGGAGCCGTGGATGAACACCTCCAGCTCTATTTTGCCTTGGGTTTTTTCTTTTATTTCCAGGATCTGCTCAAAGGAAAGCTCCCGGGCCAGGTTGACCCGGGCGCAGCCCATGTCCGCATAGGCCAGAGCGGCCTGGGCGCTTACGGTGTTGGCCTGGGTGGAAACGTGGACGGGGGTCTCTATGCCCGCCTTCTTCAGGGCGCAGATCAGCCCAAAATCGGCAACGATAAAGGCGTCGGCGCCCATGTCCCGGAGCATCGCCGCCTGCTCCAAAAGAGGGGCGTATTCTCCGGTGAAGGGGTATATGTTCAGGGTCACGTAGCCCTTCCGGCCCTTTTCGTGGAGATACTGCAGGGCCCGGGCGGCTTCCTCCGGGGAAAAATTGCCCGCGTAGGACCGGAGAGAATAGTTTTTCAGGCCGAAATACACGGCGTCTGCCCCGTATTCCACGGCCCACTCGAGCTTCTGCATATCCCCCGCTGGAGCCAGCAGCTCTGCGGGCATCAGCCTATTTCTCCCGCGGCGAGCCTCAGGGCGTCATGCAGCCTGCCCAGCATATCCAGCACGGCTTCCGAAGCGCCGTCAATGGGGAGCAGCCGCTTTTCGGCTTTGTTGCTGCGCAGCGACGCCTCCACCTTTCCTTCGGCGGCGCTTTTGCCCACCACCACCTGTATGGGGATGCCCCACAGGTCGTTGTCCTTGAACTTCACTCCGGGGCGTTCGTCTCTTTCGTCCAGGAGCACGTCCGCTCCCGCCTGCTGCAGCTCCTCGTATATGCGGGTGGCAAGGGAGCACTGCTGTTCGTCCTCCGGGTTCACCAGTATCACCGATACCTCAAAGGGCGCTATCGACACCGGGAGCACCATGCCGTCCTTGTCGTTGGACACCTCCACTATGGCGGAAAGCAGCCTGCTCACTCCCAGGCCGTAGCAGCCCATGACGAAGGGCTTCTCGCTTCCGTCCTCGTCCGTGAAGCGGGCGTTCATTTTTTCGGAATAAAGGGTGCCCAGCTTGAAAATGTGGCCTACCTCCATCCCCTTGGCGGCGGAGAGCTTTGCGCCGCATTCCGGACAGCCGTCCCCCTTTGAGGCGATGCGTATGTCCGCATATTCCGGCTCGGGGAAATCTCTTCCGGCGTTCACGTTTTTTATATGCACGTCGGTCTCGCAGCCCCCGGTGGCATAATTCGCCATATACCGCAGCTCGTTGTCGGCTATCACCTTTACGGCGCTGTCCAGCCCCACGGGGCCGGCAAAGCCGGTTTCCGCTCCGGTGGCTCTTTCCACGGTGTCCGGGTCCGCCATCTCCAGGCTCTTCACCCCGGCAGCCCGGGCGGCCTTGCTTTCGTTCAGGTCCCTGTCTCCCCGCACCAGAAAAGCAAACGTTTTGCCGCCGCCTGTGTATATAAGGGTCTTCACCAGCCTTTTGGGGGAGATCTTCAGAAACGAAGCCACCTGCTCTATGGTCTTTGCTCCGGGAGTGGCCACCCTTTCCATGGGGAGCGGCTCTTCGCCGGGCTCCCGGGGAGCGTCGGCTATGCCGCATTTTTCCGCATTGGCGCTGTAGCCGCAGCGGCTGCACAAAAGCAGGGTGTCCTCGCCGGAATCGCACAGCACCATGTATTCCTGGTTCTCCTTGCCGCCTATGGCTCCGGAGTCTGCGTCCACCACCTGAGGGGCGATGCCGCAGCGGCGGAAGGCCCTGCCGAAAGCGACGAACATTTTCCGGTAGCTTCGGTCCAGCCCCTCCCAGCCCGTGTCGAAGGAATAGGCGTCCATCATGATAAACTCCCTGCAGCGTACCAGCCCCGCCCGGGGGCGGGCCTCGTCTCTGCCCTTGGTCTGTATCTGATAAAGGTTCACCGGCAGCTGTTTGTAGCTTTTGACGTCGCGGCGGGCTATGTCCGTCACCACCTCTTCGTGGGTGAAACCGATGGCGTATTCCGCATTTTTACGGTCCTTCAGCCTGAACAAAACGTCCAGATCCCAGCGGCCCGTCTCCTTATACAATTCGCCGCTCACCAGAGCCGGCATAAGTATCTCCAGGGCGCCCTGCCTGTCCAGCTCTTCCCGGACTATCTTCTGGATCTTGGAGAGCACGCGGTATCCCATAGGCAGATAGTCGTATATGCCTGCGGATACCTTGCGTATGAAGCCGGCCCGCAGCAGCAGCTTGTGGCTGATGATCTCGGCCTCGGCGGGTATCTCTCTCAGGGTGGGCGAAAACATGTTGGAAGCGCGCATTATGCAAAAACCTCGTACGTTTGGATTATTGACAGTATAAAATACATATTTATTATATCATAAAAGGGCGCGAGAATAAAGAAAGAAGGCAGAAAGGGGCATGCATGCCAAAAGCGGGGCGCCTGCGCGCCCCGCTTCGCCCGTTCAAGGTTTATCTGCCCCGCCGAAGACGATCAAATATGGGCCGGACATATTTCGTTTCAATCGGAATAGGAGGGTTCGGCGGACGTGTCTTTATTCAGATCCCATGCCATAGAACTCAACGCCTTGTCGCAGTTTTTGCTATGCCAGACTATACAGCCTTTTGCCCGCAGATCGTTATCGGCGCTTCCGTTTTCCTTTGACTTAAGGTTCTTATCACAGTCTTCCTTTGTAAGTCTGACCCTGAAATGGATCACATCTCCGTTTCTGTATTCGATCCGGACTATGTTGTCGGTCAGCATTTCAGCTGAAATGACGGGGGAGCCTATTGAGGGATCGTCAAAATCGAAATCGGAGGCAAACGTTTTGCAATAATAGTGCGAGACCATTATCCCGTTTTCCGGGTTGATATATTCAACTCCTTTGTTATGGATAACGATATACCCTTCCCCGCGTTTTTCGGCGCCTAAAAATCTGAATTTCCCCGAGGCCCATACAGGTATATTCCCGTCTTTAAGGACTGCCAAGGGCATTATGGGGTGATTGCGGCCGATGGTAAAACCTTCCGGCATACGGCGTTTATCGTATTCCGACACCGCATCTTTGATATCGTATTTTTCAAGAGACAAACCGTCTTTTTGTTCCGTTTTTCCAAGAAAAGCATATTCCTTTTCAAAAGCCCGTGGTTCTTTAAGGTAAAGAAATGCAAAATGGTCAAAAGCATCGCCGCTGTTATCGTTGCCGCCAAAGATCCATCCTCCGTTTTTGGAGCTGTCATCAAAGCCGTAGTTGATGCTGTGGCTATATAGTATATAATCGGTAAATTTATATTGGGTGGTTGAATATATCCTGACATCGGGAACATGTTCTCGGGGAACGCTGATGCCGTTTGTTTTTTTGGGCTTGTTTCCGATGCAGTCTTCTGCTGCAATGCCCTTTTCGTCTACCACATTTATCAGTTTGCCGTTTTTGAATATACCCACTTTGTCTGCATAAACCGCTGCGGCAGTGATCAGCAAACAGAAAGCGATAGTTATAGATAATATTTTTTTCATGATTTCTCCTTTTTTTGCTTCGATTGGCTGTCTCGATAATAAACGACAGATGATTCTTTGCAATAATATTAATATCCACTTGTAAAAATGCCGGAATAAAGATTGTCTCCGGATATCGTTTTTATTCCATTATCAAAATAAACTATTATCAAATTTTCACGAACGTAATCAGTTAAAGTACCATATGGGCCGTTGCCGCAAGATACATCGTAAAACAAATCGCCGGCCTTATTGATCGCATGATTATAAAATAATGTTCCGTTAAGGTCTGTTCCGCCCTGATAGGCAGGCGCTTTCTGGACAATGAAAACATCACTTCCGGCAAACTTGCCGCCTGTTATTGAAACATATTCATTTTGGTCGTTATATCCGTCATAATCATGAACTTCGAGACCAACAAGTTGTGAGGTTATTCCCTGAACAAGAAACAGTTCATTTACAAACCGCGCCCATGCTTCGCATCTTCCGTCTCTGTGCGCTATCAGGCCTTCCGCGGTAAAATACCAGTCCTGTTCGGGCAAAACCGAAACCTGGCTTCCCCAGTATGTAAACTCGCTTCCGCCGTCTTCGCGTTTTACGCTCAAATTGCTGAGCTTTTCCCATATCGCATTTTTTACGCTCTCTTCGGAAGACAGCCCTCTTGCGGCGCTGCAGCCGAAATCTGCATACGTGTGATATGGTTTTGTGACAGTCCCGCGGATAACGTAGATCTTGTGTTTTGTTTGACCTATGCTGATGTTCTGTCCTCCCGATCTGCTTATCAGTTTCCAGTTTATGGTCACGTCTTTGCAGTTTACCGCGCTAAAAGAACTTCCTCTAAAATCGCTTCCGGTGATCACACCGGAAGAATCGGTAAAGCTATCGGCATATGCATTCAGCATTCCGTCATTTGAAACTGCCTGCAGATAATAATCGTTTGAAGAATACGTTATTCCGTCTCCATGGCTTATGCTGACGCTGTGAATAACAAAGTTATCATTGATCCTGTATAATAGCGGCCTGTTGATATCTGCAGACGTTGTTCCCGGAATATCGTATGCTTCACCGTCGGCCGGATTTGAATTGTCCTGCCATTCGGGATGCGGGTAAACAGAGTATGAAGACGTCCAAAAACCCATAAGATCTTCATCGTCTGTTCTGCCTCCTTCTACGGCAGTTATAATAAAACTGCCGTTTGCCTGCAGTTCTTTTTTTGCCAAAACCACGTTTTCATTGTTTACTGTTGCAACAAGGGTTATGGTAAACTGCTGTGCGTTGATCCCCGGAGTTGCCTTTTTATAATAAATCACCGAAGGTGCGCCGGCAACGCTCCAGGTTTTGATGTTGCCTGTTCCGGTGATCATTGTCTGACAAGCGCTGTCTTCGTATAGATCGGAATCTGTTCCGTCCCATTCAACTCTTATAGAAAGATTTGCAGAGTTAGGGAGTGTTGCCGGAGTATACTCCATACTTACGGGAACAGCGCTGTTATTGCTCGGCAGTATCCGGCTCTGACTTACAAATACAGGTATATACAGGTTATAGAGAAAAGAACAAGCAGAATCTGCCGTGCTTCCGCTCCCCTCAAGAAGCACCTTGCCCGCGTCCTGAACCTGACAGTTGATGATATACGCCCCGGGAGCAACGTTATAATAATCTCTTGAAATCGGTTTGTACGGCGCAAAACCAGTGAGGGATGTAACGAATGGGCGGGGATTTACGGGATCGCCCGTAAAAGTGAAGCCGTAATTTTCAACGGTACCGGCGGTTAACGGCATATACGTTTCACCGAAAACTATAAAATCGGTGTCGGTAAGAGTTGATAATTCGTCTGTTTTGCTATCTTTTGGTATGACGATGTTATAAAAGCCGTTGTCGGATTGGACTTTCAGGCCGGCGAAGGACGTGAACAACTGGTCTGCAGCCCAAAGAGTGACTCCGTGATAAGGCATAAAGACCATTTCTCCCCGTTCTATCCTGCCTGCAAGATCAGAACTGTTTCCGGGTTTAACGGGAGTGTATATCATACCCGGAAATTGACACCATGCCGCTCCGGACAGCAGGACCGTCAGAAACAGACAAATACACGCAAGCCGAAATCTTTTATGGCTGATTTTTTTTACGTATCTCATAATGTTCTCCTTTAAACATTAGTACCAAACTGATTTTATTATAAAGACTTCAACCTTTTTTGTCAACAGAGCAGGCGTTTTTTTGTGAAAATAATTACACTAATACCGGATATACGCCAAAAGCGGGGCGCCAGCGCGCCCCGCTTCGCCCGTTCACGGTTTATCTGCCCGTCCGGAAGGGGTTAGTTTTTTCAAAGGGCGCGTCCTTTTGGTTTACGGCCTTTATCCATGTGGCAAAAAACCTGCCCGTCTCCGCCGCGCTGTCGTAGTCGGTGAGGACCACTGTGTTTCCGTTTATATCCTTCAGCTCCGCGGCTATCCCCGGGGCGCCCTCCGGGTTTTCCCGGACCCTTGCGTTTTTGAGCCCGTTCACGTCTATCACGGGGTTCGACGCTCCGTCCAGAAATTCGATGACGTTCACGGCGCAGCCCAGAGAGGCTTCGTTCTTTTCTCTCGTCACCTCGATCTCCAGGGTGTGGGGGCCTTCCGAAAGGTTGTCCCTTTCCCACAGGGTGGAAAGAAACAGGTCCTTCCTGCCTTCGTTGTAGCCGAAAAGGTCGCCGTCGTTCACGTTTTCGGCATACAGGTCCACGGTGCCTTCCTTTTTGCCGTCTATATACACGCCGGCGATGCCGGCGTCGTTGAATCTGTTGTAGGCCCAGCCGCAGTAAGAGCCCCGAAACTCAAATTTTATGCGGCTTCCCTTTTTCACCGACCGGAGGCCGTGGAAATAGGGCAGGTGCCTGCCCCTCAGCCATTCGCGCCAGTCGTCTCCGTATCCCGCGTATTCCCACGGGGTATCCTTCTGCAGAGCCAGCAGCACCGGGCCTCTGTATATGCATACCTTGCCTTCGGATTCCTCATGGCCGGCCCAATATTTCAGGCTCATGTCAAAGGAAAGCTCCACCGTGTCGCCCGTTTTCCACCGGCGGCTTATATCCAGATACTCTCCCTTTTTCACGTTTTTTATCTCTTTGCCGTTCACCTTCACCGCCGTGGCGCCGCTCCAGCAGGGGATGCGCAGCGAAAGGGTGAAGGCGGCCTCTTTTTCGGGAGACACCTTTACCGTCACGCTGCCGTTTTTCGGGTAGCCGCCGGAGATATCAAAGGCCACGGGGATATCCCCGTAAAAACCTGTCATACGGCTGTCACCGTACCAGTTGAGGGCCATGCCCTTCTTTGAGTTCATCAGGGCCCAGTCGGTGACTATGGCCAGCCCCCGTATGGCGTTCACGGTGCAGCAGTCTATGCCGTTATTTTCCGCGTCTCTCCAGAGGTCGGGGTTCGAGGGCACCACCATGCCGTCCATGGGGGTATTGTAGCTGGTCCATCTGCCGTCCCGGGACAAAAACCCCAGAGCGGCGTTATACAGGGATACCTCCAGCTCGTCGGCGTATACCGAATTCCCCGAGACCCTCAGGGCTTCCACTCCCAGAGCCTCCCAGGCTATGGTGCAGCAGGTCTCCTCGCTGCGCACGTCGTAGGGGGTGCCGTTGGCCTGCTCCATACTGGTCCAGGCCCCGTTGGGGTGCCGGTCGTATTCCGCTATGCCCCAGAACATATTTTCCGTTGCCGTTCTGAAGCCTTTTTCTCCCGTCAGAAAATACATCTCCGGTATCAGAAGGGCCGTGTGCAGCCCCTCCCAGCGTATGCCTCCCGCGCCGCCGTTTTTATACCAGGGCTCCCCTGCCAGGGCCCTGTTGTAAAAGTCCAGGTTGAAGTGGGGGTCGGGGAACACCTTGTCTATCATATTCCGGCAGAACCGCATATATTTTTCGTCGCCGGTGATCTTATACAGATACGCCATGGAATGGCCTATGGCCCAGTTGCAGTAGCCGCAGTCGTTCCACGCCAGGCGGACGGGGTCTTCAAGATACTTTTCGCACACCAGATCCGCCATCTTCACGGCGCACCGGAGGGCCCGGGCGTCTCCGGTGTCCTCGTACCACAAAAGCAGGCCGTGCATTATGTGGTAGTGGTTCCACAGGTCCCAGGTCACCTTGCCGCATATCGACTTGTGCCCGGTGCCCGTCAGCTGATAGGGCTCCGACCATACTCCCAGATAGCCGTTTTCCGCCTGCAGACCGATGATCCGGCCCACGAAGCCGTAGATATATTCTTTCAGGGCTTCGCTTCCCGCCATGCGGTTCAGGTAAACCAGGCTCCGGAGGAACTTGCCGGGGAATTCCCCCGACCAGGGCAGGACCTCGGGGCGCTCTTCCCTTTTGCGGAACAGCTCCAGCATGGAGGGGTTCTGCTCCTCCAGAGTGGCGGCCCAGTTCTCCCTCAGAGCCTCCGCCTGGGCGCCGATAAAGCCCCTGAACTCATATTCCGTGCGATAGTCCCTCTGAAGGGCGGGCGCCTGTTTGTATTCCAGTTTGTGATACGGGTTTTTCATGGTGTCGTTCCCTTTGGCCAAAAGGCATGACGAGCACGCAGCGGCCAGCAGCAATACTATTAAATATCTCAATGTTTCTCTCCCCTACATGGTATGGTCTGTTATTGCCCCCGCCCGGGCGCATACCGTCTGCATGAGCCAGTTCTTATACAGGAACACGGCCTTGTCGGTGGAGGTGGGGTTGAATATCAGAAAACGGTCCGGCCCGATACGGGAAATGTAAACCCCGTTCTCGGATACCCCGTGCCAGCATTCCCCCGCCCCGGACAGGGCTTTTTCCAGGGGCTTTGCCAAAGCACCGAAGCCTTCGACACTTTCCTGCTTTTTGAATTCCGTCCTTTTGCCCTCCACGGTCCGGGGAAAGCCGTTTCCTATCCACAAAAGGCGGCCGCCCTTTTCCGTCCATTCCGTAATGCTGCGGGCGGTCTCCTCCTCTATCCAGGGTTCGTCGAAGGCTATGAGTATCTTATAGCTGCCCAGGGCGCCGTCGGCGATAAGGGTCTCGTCCAGGATGTCGAAGTCGCAAAAGCCCCTCAGGCGCGCCGCCTTTTTATACCAGTCCGAAGGGGAAAGCGCCAGGGACGCCGCGGGATAAAACGCCGCCGCCGGCACCACGGGGACGTGGCGCCTCAGGAAGCCAATGCTTTGTTTCTGGGCCTTTTGCATGCTTTCGGAAGCCAGGTTGTAGGTGTAATCGTGGAGCTGGTCCGCCCCGGAGGCTGCGGCGTTGTATATGCGGGCCGCCACTCCCGTTTCGTTCTCCCGGGAGGCGGGCTCAAAGCCGAAATACGCGCCGTAATATCTGCCTGCCGCCGCCACCTGGCGGGTGACGGCGAAGTTGGAGGCGTAGTCCGAGCCCTCGTTGGTTATGCGCACGCCGCAGCCATGCTTTGCCGCGGCGCGGCACTGGGCGCTGAAATCACTGCCCATCTCCGGCAGGGATATCCCTCCGGTGCACAGAAAAACGTCTCTTTCCGGAAAAATGCGCCGTGCCGCCTCCAGCCAGCGTCCGGCGTAGTCTGTCATGGAGTTTTTGTACCATTCGATAAAATCCAGCCAGCGGCGGCGGAGATAAGGATCCTCCCCGAGCCTCTGCAGCATTGCCCGCTTGCTTTCTTCGCCGTCAAAGGGGTAGGTTATGGCGTCTCCGTCCGCAAAGGAGGTCTTCCACGCCCCGTTCACGGCCTCCGCGCTTTTGTATTTTTGCAGCGCGTATCTGCAAAAATCCTTCCGGGCGGGCTCTTCGCCGCACCAGAAGCCGAGATGGTTGTGGTATTCGCCGGGTATCTCGTAGGTCCAGCCCCCTCCGCTTACGGAATAGATGGCTTCGCCGTAATCTCCCTGGATGCCCAGCAGCACCGATTCTATGAGGCCGTTTTTGTCATAGCGCTCCGCAAAGGCCTTCATAAAACGCTCCGCATAGCCCATTATGTTCGGCGACCACAGGCTTTCTATCCTGCTGTCTATGCCGTGCTCCGCGCAGCGGCAGGGAAGCCCTTCGGTATCCCTGTACCAGGCGGGAGTGGCGTAAGCCGGCCCCGCTATGAGGAAGGGGACCCATTTGAGCCCCGCGGCGGCAAGGGTCTCCGCCACCCTGTCCCAGGCTTCCCAGTCCCACATATCCCTGCCTTTGCCCTCTGCGGACTGCCAGGTGACGTAGCTTTCCACTGAGGTGGCGCCCAGGCTTTTATAAAGGGCCGCCTGCTCCGGGGAAACTGCCGGGGCGGCTTCGCCGCCGTGGCCCAGACAATAGCTTTTTATCTTCATGGTTTTTCCTTGTTTTCCGGCTTTTCCGCTTTGGCCCCGGCGGGCTTTTTTTCTTCGGGGAAGGCGGGAGCCTTTATGCCGAAATTTTCCTTAAAAAAGCCTTCCACGAAATCCTCCGCGAGAGCGCCGTGCTTTTTGTACCATTTTTCGTCGAACACGCCTACCAGGTGCCACAGCCCTCCGGAGGGGGTGTTCACTATGTATTCCACAGCCCTGGCTTCCCTTTTTTTGTCCTTTGCGGTGTAGGAGCACACCACGCCGTTTTCGGTTTTGGCTTCCCGGTAGCGGCGTTTTGCCGTTTTCGCCTTTCCGTCAAGGGAAGCGCTTTCTGCCATATATCCTTCCGGCGTCTGAGACTTCAGGTTGCGGGCGGTGATAAAGCCCGCCGGCTCTGCCAGGCGGCTGCCGGGGATCACCAGCTGAAAGGTAAAGGCGCCGTCCCCCCTGGAATAGATCCAGTTGGAGGGCACCCGCACCGTCACCCGGGAATACTCCGTCTCCGCATGGCGGGGGAACATTCGGTTGTGGAATTTTCCCACCACTATCACCAGGGTGAGTATGACTATCAGGCCTATGGCGGCGGGCCTATTCATTTCTGACCTCTCTCGACACCACGTATATGGCCGTGTTGCCCCGCAGGTTCGGGAGCACCCTCAGCCTTTTCTGCCGGCTGCCCTGTTCAGCCAGATAGAATTCCTTTTCTATGGTTATGCCGTTGTTTCTGCACAGCTCTATAAAATCGGCAAAGGAAGAAAAATGTATGTTGGGCGTATTATACCACTCGTAGGGCATGCTTTTGTTCTTGGGCATCTTTCCGGTGAAAAGCAGCTGCAGCCGCACGAATATGTTGCCGAAATTGGGAGTGGTGACTATGGCCTTCTTTCCCACCCTCGTGGCCTCCAGCAGGGTCTTCCGGCAGTCCGGCAGGGTCTGTATCACGTCGGAAAGTATCACGTAATCGAAACGCCTGTCGGGATAGTCCTCCAGCCCCTCGTTCAGGTCGTCGTTGTAAACGAAGAGCCCCTTTTTCACGCACTCGTTCACGTGGGCCGAATTCATCTCTATCCCCTGGCAGCGGCAGTGCTTCGAATCCTGCAGCATCTGCATCAGGTGCCCCTCTCCGCAGCCCAGGTCGAGGATGGTGGAGCCGTCGTTTATGAGGTCCAGTATATAGGGATAGGTCTCCTTTATCACCTCAAAGCGTTGTTTTTCAAGAGAATTCATCATAAGGCATGCTCCATAAAGTTGCTGAGAAGCCCGGTGAGTATCTCCGACTCCTCCAGAAAGGCGTCGTGCCCCTTGTTGGTCTCCACCTCGGTGTAGCTCACGTCCCTCCCCGCCCGGCGCAGGGCGGACACTATTTTCTTCATGGTGGCGGGAGGGAACAGCCAGTCGGAGGAAAAGGATATCACCAGAAACTTGCTGTCGGTCCGCTCGAAGGCCTTTCTCATGCTGCCGTAGTGGTGGCTGAGATCGAAATAATCCATCCCCTTGGTTATATACAGGTAGGAATTGGGGTCGAAGCGGTTGAAAAACTTCTGCCCGGCGTTGTATTCCAGGGTCCCCTATATGGAAAACTCTATGTCCCAGCTGAAATCGGGCTGTTCCTTTTTCTGGAAATCCCTGCCGTAGCGTTCACGCATATATTCCTCGGAAAAATACTGTATGAGCCCTATCATCCTGGCGGTCCTCAGGCCGATGACGGGCTGCTCCGGCTTGTCGTAATAGTCGCCGTTGTTCCAGTTGGGGTCGTTCATGATGGCGTTCCGCGCCACGCAGTCGAAGGCGATCTCCCTGGGGTCCACGGCGGCGGTGGCAGCCAGAAGTATGTTCAGCTCCATCATGTCGGGATAATCCGCCGCGAACTGCAGCAGCTGCATGCCTCCGAAAGAGCCCCCGGCCATGGCAAAGAGCTTTTCTATGCCCATGCTGTCTATGAGCTTTTTCTGGGCCGCCACCATATCTCTTATGGTGACTATGGGGAACCTCATGGCGTAGGGCCTGCCGGTGGCGGGGTCTATGGAGGAAGGGCCGCTGGAGCCCTGGCACCCTCCTATGATATTGGTGCAGATAACGAAATATTTGTTGGTGTCGAAGGCTTTTCCGGGGCCTATCATATCGTCCCACCAGCCCGGGTCCTGATCCTGGGGCGTGTGATAGCCTGCGGCATGGGCGTCTCCCGTAAGGGCGTGGAAGATGAGTATGCCGTTGGTTTTTTCGTCGTTCAGCCTGCCGTAGGTCTCGTAGGCTATCGTGACGGGGCCGAAGACCTCGCCGGATTCCAGAGTAAGGCTGTCAAAGGTATAGTGTTTGAGCTTTACGAGCCCCACCGAAGTGGGGTCGCCGGGATCGTAGGGTTTGTGAGCCATTATTTTTTATCCCCCTGTAAAAGTGTTCGTATCATCAGGCCTGTCACCAGAAGCATGAAAACGCCGAAGGCGATATTCAGAAAACGCGTATGGGCATACGCCGCCAGACTTGAGCCCGCCACGGAAAAAAGCGCCGCGCCGACGCCGGCGGCCAGCCCCGCCCGGAAGTCCACGTTGCCCCAGCGGGACTGCAGATATATCCCCGTAAGGGCGGTGGGCACCATGCACAAAAGGCTGATCCCCTGGGCGGTCTTCTGCCCCAGCCCCAAAAGCAGCATGCAGGGCACCAGCACTATGCCCCCGCCTATGCCCAGAAGCCCCGAAAGGGTGCCGCTCAGAAGCCCCAGCAGCGCAAGGGACGCGTAAAGCCAAAAGCCCGCAACGGAGTTTGTCTCCGGCGAAAAAACGCCCCTTCCCGTTATGCCGGAGTATATCATGTTCAGCGCGGTATAGGCAAGCAGCGCTATGAATATCAGCCTCAGGGGGCGGGTCTTTATGCGCTTCACTATATACGAGCCTATGGAAGAGCCGCATACGGCGCCGCCGATGATGAAAAGGCTGAAAACAAAGTTTATATTGCCGTGCAGGGTATAGGGAGCCAGAGCCGCCAGGGCTATGAGACAGGCGCACACCAGGCTGATGCCCTGGGCCTTTTTTTGCTCCAGCCCCAAAAGCAGCACCATGAGGGGCACCACTATGGTGC
>JAGDAG010000215.1 GCA_017959625.1 Abditibacteriota bacterium
ATCCGGCTTCAGAAAAACCGGGTCCCAGACCTCCAGGCTTATGCCGTCCCCGGCAAGTATATCCGCCGCCTCTATAGCCGTATATACCATGGGTCCTACGGCCGCGATCACTGCATCCGAGCCGTCTCTCAGGCATTGGGCTTCATTCGCGAAAACGAGAGACTCTTCGGAAGGAAGCGGAGCGGGAGCGGCGCCCCGGGGATATCTGATGGCAGTGGCCAGGGTATTCTTTGCCGCAAGATCCATAAGCTGTTCCAGCATTTTTCCGTTTCTCGGCGCCGTGAGGGTAATGTTGGGAAGATGCCTCAGATACGCTATGTCAAAGGCTCCGTGGTGGGTGGGGCCGTCGTCTCCCACCAGGCCCGCCCTGTCGATGGCAAGGATCACCGGAAGCTTCTGAAGACAGATGTCGTGGGCTATGCTGTCGTAGGCCCGCTGAAGGAAGGTGGAATATATCGCCGCCACCGGCAGCCTGCCCCCTTTTGCAAGCCCGGCGGCAAAGGTGACGGCGTGGGCTTCGGAAATGCCGACGTCAAAACTTCGTTCGGGAAAGCGGGATGCAAACGCTTTTATCCCGGTCCCGTCCGCCATGCCTGCGGTGATGGCTGTCACGCGTTTGTCCGCCTCGCCCATCTGCAGAAGTTTGTTGGAAAAAACAGACGTGAAGGAGGGGGTGGACGCCGCCGCTATTACCTCGCCGGATTCCTGTTCAAAGGCGCCGATCCCGTGAAATGTGTCGGGATGCTTTTCGGCGTGGGTGTAGCCCATGCCCTTTTTGGTGAGGACGTGCAGAAGCACTCCTCCCTTAAGTTGGCTTGCGGCCCGCAAAACCTCTTCCATTTCCGCGATATTGTGCCCGTCGTAGGGGCCCAGATAACTCATCCCCATCTCTTCGAACAAAACTCCCTGCTGGGATTGAAAAAGACGGATAAACCCGTTTATGATGCCTTTTATTGCGGAATAAATGAAGCTTCCCCCGGGAAGAGGCGCAAGAATGCCGCGGATATCTTTATAACGTTTTGCCAGCTTCTTTTTGAGTCTCAGGCGGGAGAGGTGTTTTGCAAAGGCTCCCACGTTGCGGGATATGGACATGGTGTTGTCATTGAGGACGACTATGAGGTCGGTCTTTGACGCCGCCAGATTGTTCAGGGCCTCAAAACACAGGCCGCAGCCGATGGAGCCGTCGCCTATGACCGCGATTATCTTGTTGTCTTCACCCTGCAGATCCCTTGCCTTTGCAAGCCCCAGAGCGGCGGATATGCTTGCGCCCGCATGTCCGAAGGTAAAAACGTCGTGAGGACTTTCCGCCGGGTTGGTGAAGCCCGATATCCCTCCGGGTTTGCGCAGGGTGTGGAAATCGTCGCATCTTCCCGTTATGAGCTTGTGGGCGTAGGACTGGTGGCTAACGTCCCAGATTATTTTGTCGCGGGGAGAATCAAAGACGCTGTGCAGGGCGATAGTCAGTTCCACAACTCCCAGGTTCGAAGCCAGATGCCCGCCGTTTTCCGAAACGGTGTTTATAATGATGCTTCTCAGGGCTTCGGCGTATTCTTTTTTTTCTTCCGGAGTCAGTTTTTTCAGGTCTTCGGGGCTGTTGATCTTCATTTGTTTTCCGCTTTGTCGTTCAGGATCGCTTCAAATACGGCCAGCTCTTCTTTTTTGTCCAGATCCTCGCAGATCTCGGGGTGGGGCGTTATGACTGCCCTGAGAACGCCGCCGCCCAGTATGCGTGAAGCGGTTTTTTCTATGGTCCCGATATCCAGAAAATCGGAACGGATCCTTGAAAGGATAAGGCGCACTATTATCTGGAAGCCCATGAGCCTGGCCAGCTTCAGGGGTTTCTTTCTGAACTCGTACAGCCTGCTTATCACGGGGATCAGCCTGGCGAAATAGTCCGTTTTTACCAGCATGATATTGCCGCCGGTAAATTCGCCTTCTGCTATCTTGACGTAGGTCCGTTGCAATTGGGGATACAGCTCGTCGCAAACCTCCCTGCGGCAGATGGGATATACAAAGTCCGCGTCTGTCTCGAGGGCCTGATTGATGAAATCCGTCACGTGGTCGGAGTCGATAAGCGGGATGTCGCTGGTGCAGAGAAGCACGTAATCGGCAGAAACGAAATCCGAAAGGGCTTTCCGGATGTTGTTTACAAGAGTGTCTTCCGGTTCAAGGATCTCAACGGGCAGGTCCGTCACTACGTGGCCTACCGCGCAGGTCCTCTGTATGTTTTCGTTGCGGGAAACGGGTTCAAGCACCAGGTCCAGAAGAGTTTTGCTGCCGAGGACAGCCATTGCCCTGGAGGTTAAGGGGACGTCGTCCTCAAAATCTCCGGCGGGGGCGCCCGCCAATACGACTGCGTCTATTGTTTTCATAAAAGATTAAGAGTGTTCTCCGAAAATAAGATCGTGACAGTCCTTCCTTCCGAGAGTCCGGCAGGGATAGGCTGTCATAGTGGTTTTGCGCTGCAGATGATCCAATCCTTTTTTCTGCGCTTCTCTATCGTCATATACTCCCATTACCGCGGAACCGGAGCCGCATAGAAGAGTGAAACAGGCTCCGGAATCCCTGAGGAGGGAGACCGCCCGGGGTATCTCTTTTGTGAGAAGGAAACACACCTCTTCAAAATCGTTGAAGCCCATGGCTAAGAATTCTTCCTTCGTTGCGGGCAGCCGGGAGGGACTTTTCAAAACGCCGGTATCCTTCCGCCGGTCCAGGGCCTCGTAGGCCTCCCCGGTGGAAACTCCGGCAGCGGGTTTAAGGATTATTATGTCCATGGGAAAACAGTCGGGAAGGGGAGTTATTATCTCGCCCCGCCCTTCCATCAGGCATACGCCGCCGAAAATAAAAAACGGCATGTCGGAGCCCAGAGAGGCTGCAAGAGAAACCAGCTCTGTTTGAGAGAGAGAAGTTTTGCAGAGCCTGTCAAGAGCCAGCAAAACAGCTGATGCATCGCTGCTTCCGCCCCCCAGTCCGGCCTGGGAAGGTATGTTCTTTTCGAGGCGGATCCTCAAGTTCAGTCCGGGAGCATATTTTTCGGAAAACAGGCGCGCGGCCCTGAAGGCGGTGTTTTTTTCGCCGGGTATGCTTTTGTCGGAACACTGAAAGTTTATCCCGCCTTCCTCTGCCTGTTCTATTGTTATGCTGTCGCAGACGGAGACCGGGCAAACGATGCTCCTCAGGCTGTGATAACCGTCGGGCCGCCTTTTCCCGATCTCCAGGGTGAGATTGACTTTGGCGCAGGCTTTTACAAGCATCCTATCTGATTTTTGAGCCGGGGGCGAGCTCGGCTTCCGGAGAAAGGAATTTTACGCCGTTTTCGTCTTCGCCTGCCAGCATCATGCCGTGGCTCACGACCCCTCTGATCTTTCTGGGCTGGAGGTTGGCTATGACCACTATGCTTTTCCCCACCATGTAATCCGCTTCATAGAAGGGCGCCATCCCCGCGCAGATGGTGCGGGTCTCGGAGCCCATGTCCACAGTCAGCTTGTAAAGCTTGTCAGCCCCTTCTATCCGTTCGGCGGAAAGTATCTTCCCGACGCGGAGATCCAGCTTTGCAAAGTCTTCTATGGAAATATATTCTTCTTTCTTTTCTTCGGCGGCGGGAGCCTGCTTTTCCGGCTTTGTATCTTTTGCCTGCCCTTTGCCGCCTATCCTGGGGAATATGGGCTGCGCCTTCACTTCGCCGGCGTTTTCAAAAGGATCGCTGCAGATGATATCGTCCCACAGCAGGGGACGGCCCGAGAGGCCCAGCTGCTTCAGTATTTCCTTTGACGTATTGGGCATAAAGGGGGATATCATGATGGCAGCGGCCCTTATGGTCTCCAAAGCGGAAAACATCACCGATCCCAGTTCTTCCTTACGGCCTTCTTTTTTCAGCTGCCAGGGGGCCTTGTCCTGTATGAATTTGTTGCCGGCGTTGATCATGGTCCAGACCGCGTCCAGCGCCTGGTTCGGCGCAAATGCTTCCATGCCTCTCACGTAGGCAGTCTGGGCGTCGCAGATCTCTTTTCTCAATTCTCCCTGACACGGGGCGGGAAGCTTTCCGTCGTTGTAAGACGAAAGCATCCCAAGGGTGCGGTTCAGGAGATTGCCCAGATCGTTTGCCAGATCGGAATTGTATCTGCCGTAAAAGGTATCAAAGCTGAAGTCTCCGTCGACGCCGAAGGTGGTTTCCCGGGCGAGATAATAGCGGACCACGTCCCTGGAGACTTCGGGAGACGCTCCGGACTTTTCCGAAAGCTCCTGCGCCATCTGGGCGGGGCTGACGGCATTTCCTTTGCTTTTGGATATTTTTTCGCCGTTTATGGTCCAGAAACCGTGGCCTATGAGATGTTTCGGCAGTTCGAGATTCAGGGCCATGAGCATTGCCGGCCAGAAGGTCGAATGGAACCGGACAAAGATGTCTTTTCCCATAAGCTGGAGATCCGCCGGCCAGAGAGAAGTGAATCTGTCGGCGTCGGAAAGATAGCCCGCAGCGCTGATATAGTTGATGAGGGCGTCGAACCAGACGTATATCACCATGCCTTCGTCTCCGGGGACGGGGATCCCCCATCCGGTATTCCTGCGGGTTATGGAAACGTCCTTGAGGCCCTGTTTGATGAATCCGACTACTTCGTTTTTGCGGGATTCGGGCATAAGAAAATCCGGGTGTTCCCTGATATAGGCCAGCAGTTTGTCGCCGTAGGCGGAAAGCCTGAAATAATAGTTTTCTTCTTCCACCAGCTGCACCGGCCTTCTGCATTCGGGATTGGGGCAGCAGCCGTCCACAAGCTCGCTTTCCAGGAAAAAGGTCTCGCAGGGAGAGCAGTACCAGCCCTTGTAGGTCCCCTTGTATATGTCCCCCTGGTCCAGGAGCTGTTTGAAGATAGCCTGCACCACGTCCTTGTGCCGGGGCTCGGTGGTGCGGATGAAATCGTCGTATTCTATATCCAGATCCTGCCATACCTTGCGGAAGGAGGCGGAAAGGTTGTCAACAAAATCCTTTGGATCAAGCCCTTTGCTGTGGGCCGCCGCGGCTATCTTTGTGGCATGCTCGTCCGTTCCCGTCAGAAAAAAGGAAGGGACGCCCATCAGTTTATTGTATCTGCTGAAGCAGTCGGCTATGATAGTCGTGTATGCATTTCCTATGTGCGGAACGTCGTTGACGTAATAAATCGGTGTGGTTATATAGTTCTTTTTACTCATTTGCCGTATCCTTTCTTTCGGTATCATCCTGTTTGTCCGCAGCAGGCTGGCTTTGTCTGCCGGAGGATTTGTGTTTCTTCTTCTTTTTGGATTGCTGAGGGTCTTCCCTGATGTCTCTGAAGACTATACCGAGGCCGTCGGCGTCTCCCCCGCCCATGGAAAACGGACGGGGCCCCTTGGCCTTTTTCTGTTTCTGTTTGTTTTCCTGTTTTCCGCGGCGGTCTTTTTGCTTTTGCTTCTTTTTGCTTTTGTTTTCGGCGTCTTCTTCCTCGGGGAAATCAAAAG
>JAGDAG010000216.1 GCA_017959625.1 Abditibacteriota bacterium
CTGTTTTTCCATTTTCAGTCCGATTCCTTTCTGTTAGCCGAATTTATTTTATGAGCCATATAACCGGCTCCGAAGCCGTTGTCTATATTCACCACGCTCATGCCCGCCGCGCAGGAATTGAGCATGGTGAAGAGAGCCGAAAAACCGCTGAGCCCGGTCCCGTAGCCCACGCTTACGGGAAGGGCGATAACGGGACACGGCACCAGTCCGGCAACGACTCCCGGAAGAGTGCCCTCCATTCCTGCCGCTGCGACTATACAGCTTGCCCCGCTTATCTCGGGCACTATGGAGAGAAGGCGATGGATCCCCGCTATGCCCACGTCGAAAAAGGTTTTCACCCGGGAGCCCAGAAGCGAACACACGCAGGCGGCCTCCTCCGCCACGGGGATATCGGCGGTACCGGCGGAAAGCACGGCCACAAAGCCTTCTTCCACACGGGGAGCCTCTCCGCGCCACACCACCTTTGCCTCGGGGGAATAACCGTGCTCCGGCAGCTCCGGGCTTATACGGCCGTGGACCTCCGGGGAAAGCCTGGTGCCTATCACAAACTCTTCCTTTTCTGCAAGAGCGGTGAAGATATCTATTATCTGCGAGTCGCTTTTGCCCTGACAGAAAACCACCACAGGGACGCCGGTGCGCAAGGCTCTGTGATGGTCAAGCCGGGCAAAGCCCAGATCCTCGTAATCCAGGCTGCTCAGCCTTTCAAAAGCCTTCTCCCGGGAAACGGCCCCGCAGGCTATGCCGTCTATCAGCGCTTTCAGAGAGTCGCGGTTCACTGGATATCCCGCAGGACCGTCACAAGCTTGCAGGCGATGGGGTTTGCCCCCGCGGCAGATTTGAATTCATCGGTGCGGAAGCGCCATACGTCGCCGGGAAGCATAAAATCTATTTTGTTGTAGATGTTTTCGGCAAGATACAGCTGCCCTCTCTGCTGATAATAGATATTCCAGACGATGGTCACGTTGCGCAGTATGTTGCCGCCGTTGTTCTTGAGAAGCCCGTCTATATGATAAAGCGAGTTTTTGACCTTTATGATCACGTGGGAAGCGTTCACCTCGCCGTCGTCATAAACGTCGTCCACAACAGCCTCTTCGTCATACATCAGGATCTTTATCCCGTTGGCGTCCTTTTCCGGCTCGTTGACTTCGGATACCTCTTCCTGAACGCCGTGTTCGGGCATCATTTCATTGTTCTCTTCCATTTTAAACTCCTGTATTCCTATAATCTGACGTCGATAATGGCGGATACTCCCACTCCTTCCACACGATTGACGCCTTTAACGCTTTTTTTGTCCACGGGCACAAGCCCCCGCATCCGGAGAGGCGTGCCGAAGGTTTTGTTGGATTCCAGCTGCAGCACCGCCTTGACCTGATCCACTTTTGCCTTGTCTCCCGTCACCTGGGCCATTCCGATCTCCTTGCCGTCGCCCAGGCTGATGATTATCACCACCTTTGTGGCAGACTTTGTATCCAGGCTGTTCTGCTCCAGAAGATGGTTCAGAAAGCTGTTGATCTCGCTGCCGTAGGTGTCCACGAGGACGCCCACTGCGATGCCTCCCAAAAGCGACCCCAGATTGAAGCCGGCGCATAACGATGAGCATACCACCGAGATAAAAAGCGCGCAGGACAGGCCCAAAGCCAGTATTTTTTTCTTCATTTGATACTCTCCATGGTTTTATCAGTATTATTATACACCAAAAACGGTGGATTTTCCCGCAAAGGGCCGTTTTTTACAGAGATAAAACGCTATCCCAGCAGGCCCAGCCGTTCCGAAAGCTTTGCTTTCTTTTCCGTAAGCTCCGCCACTATGGCCTTCTGTTTTTCCACCACCTCAGCGGGAGCCTTTGCAAGAAAGCCCGCGTTGGAAAGCTTGCCTTCCGCTCTTTGCAGCTCTTTTTCCAGGCCGGCAAGCTCTTTGGTTATTTTTTCTTTTTCCTTTTCCTTGTCCACAAGCCCCTCGGGATCGATATACACGTCTATCCCGGAAAGATGCTGCGACACCATGGACGCCTTGGCTTCGTCGGACACGGAGCCTGTCACCTCGAGGGCGTCCAGCTTTCCCAAAAATCTGATCTTATCAAGGATATCCGAGATATCGGCGTCCGTCCGGATGACAGCCTTTGCACCTCTTCCCCCGGGGATATTGAGCCCGAGACGCAGGCTTCTTATGGCGCTGACTATGGACATAAGGCGTTCGGTCACCGCTTCCGCATCCTCAAAGATCCGTTCGGGGTCCCCCTGGGGATACGGCTGCGTCATGATGCTGGCGCCCTCCTTTGTGTTGAGCACCTGCCAGATCTCCTCGGTTATAAAAGGCATAACGGGATGCATGAGCCTCAGCGAAGACTCCAGAACATAGGCCAGCACCCACTGTACCACGTCTTTATCGGGCCCCTTCAGCCTGTCCTTGCTCAGCTCTATATACCAGTCGCAGTAATCGTTCCAGATAAAATCATGGATAGCCTTTGCGGCGTCGTCCATATCATAGGTGGAAAAAGCGCTGTTGGCCTTCATGCAGGTCTTCTGGAGCTTGGAGATTATCCACCTGTCCTCGGGAGAGAACCTGTCTTTATAGAGGCCGTAATCCCCGGGGCGAAAGCCGTCTATATTCATAAACACGAACCGGCTGGCGTTCCATATCTTGTTGCAGAAGCGGCTGACTATCTCCACCCGCTTTTCCGAAAACCTTATGTCCTGGGTTTTCCCCGCCTGGCTTATGAGGGAATACCTGAGGGCGTCGGCGCCGTAGAGGGATATCATCTCCAGAGGGTCCACGCCGGTCCCCAGGCTTTTGGACATACGGCGCCCTTTTTCGTCCTGAACCGTAGCGTAGATATAAACGTCCCTGAAGGGTATCTCGTTCATATATTCCAAAGAAGAAAAGATCATCCTTGCCACCCAGAGATTGATGATGTCCCTGGCTGTTATCAGGACGTCCGTAGGGAAAAAGCATTCGAGCTCCGGCGTTTTTTCGGGCCAGCCCAGGGTGGCAAAAGGCCAGAGGGCAGACGAGAACCATGTGTCCAGGACGTCGGTCTCCTGCTCGACGGGGCCTCCGCATTCCGGGCAGGAGGCCACAGCCTCCCGGGAAGCGGTATATTTGCCGCAATTGGCGCATTTATATACGGGTATCCTGTGCCCCCACCAGAGCTGGCGGCTGATGCACCAGTCCCGCACGTTTTCCAGCCATTCGATATAGCCTTTTTCATAACGGGCGGGCCAGAAGGTTATCTTTCCGGACCTGACGGCCTCGATGGCCGGGGCGGCAAGCTCCTTCATTTTGCAGAACCACTGTTCGCTGAGAAGGGGCTCGATAGTGGTGCCGCACCTCTGGCAGGTGCCGACCTGATGGGAGTAGTCTTCTATCTTCACCAGAAGCCCCTCTTTTTCCAGGTCCTTTACTATGGCTTCTCTCGCCTCATAGCGGTCCATGCCCGCGTATTTGCCGCAGCATTCCGTCATTTTCCCGTCCGGCGCTATGACCACCACCTGGGGCAGACCATGTCGGAGGCCCATTTCAAAGTCGTTGGGATCGTGGGCGGGGGTGATCTTCACGCAGCCCGTACCGAATTCCTTGTCCACGTAATCGTCCGCTATGACGGGTATCACCCGGCCCACAAGAGGCAGCACAAGGTTTTTGCCCACCAGATGTTTATACCTTTCGTCGGTGGAGTTCACAGCCACCGCCGTATCGCCCAGCATGGTCTCCGGCCGGGTAGTGGCGATGGTCACGTAACCGGAGCCGTCCTCCAGTGGATATTTATAATGCCAGAAATGGCCTTCCTGCTCTTTGTATTCCACCTCCAGGTCGGAGATCGCCGAAGCGCAGCGGGGGCACCAGTTTATGACTCTGGCCCCTTTATAAATGTACCCCTTGTCGAAAAGGCGCACAAAGGTCTCCAGAACAGCGTCGGCATAGCCCTTGTCCATGGTAAAGCGTTCCCTTTCCCAGTCGAAGGAACAGCCCAGTTTCTTGAACTGATGGATTATCTGCCCTCCGTATTGCTCCTTCCATTCCCAGGTCTTCCGCAAAAACGCTTCTCTTCCGATCTCCATCCGGTCGATGCCTTCCTTTGCAAGCTTGTCGGCCACCTTTTTCTGGGTGGCGATACCGGCATGGTCAGTTCCCGGAAGGCAAAGGGTGTTGAAGCCCTGCATCCTTTTCCGGCGGACCAGGACGTCGTGTATCGAATAACAAAGAGCATGGCCGATATGAAGGCTGCCTGTGACGTTGGGAGGCGGGATGGTGATGGAATAGGAAGGCCTCGCCGGGTCGGGCTCGGCGTGAAAATAGCCGGCCTCCATCCACGCTTTATACCATTTTTCCTCAACTCCCGCGGGGTCGTAGGTCTTGGGCAAATTATCTGTCGTCATTTAACGCTCCTTGTGAAAGTTTTTTCTTCATGATATAGCACACCCATTCTTTTTGGGTACGTTTTTCAAGCATCTCAAAGCCCCGGGCCGTCAGAGCTTCGAAAACCTCTCTGTCCCTGGACATGATTATCCCCGAAGCGGCCAGTACGCCTCCGGGCTTCGTCTTTTCCGCAAGGGAATCCGCCATATAGAGGATCACGCTTGCGATTATGTTTGCCAGCACCACGTCCGCCTGTACGGATATATGCCCGGCGTCAAAAGCCCTTTCCGCCCTGACGTCCATCCCGTGGGCCTCAAAATTTTGGTTTGCGGTTTTTACGGCCACCGTGTCGCAGTCAAAGGCATGTATCTCCGTCGCTCCAATAAGATGCGCGGCTAGAGTCAGAATGCCGGAACCAGTGCCGGCGTCGATCACGGTATCCCCGGGCCTGACGTAGTCCTCCACCGCCCCCAGGCACAGAGCCGTGGTAGCGTGCTGCCCGGTGCCGAAGGCCATGCCGGGATCCAGTTCTATTATCTTTTCGTCTTCTTCGGCAGAATACGGCTCCCAGCTTGGTTTGATCACGAAACACCCCAGCCGGAAAGGCTTGTAGAACCTTTTCCAGCTGTTGGCCCAGTCTTCTTCTTCTATGATCTCGGTCTC
>JAGDAG010000217.1 GCA_017959625.1 Abditibacteriota bacterium
GAGGGGTCGGGGAGGCTCACTCTGGAGCTCTTTAACTCCCTGCTGGGCCTTGCCGCGCTGCGGGAGGCTTCGGTTTACGGCGCCTATTCCGGCGCCGGGACTCTGTGGACGGCGGGCTCCCCTCAGGGAGAAGGGGCCTTTTTCGGCCGCTTCGGCTTTCTGCGGGAGACAGGCCTGAGGAACTGCGCCCGGGAGGCCCGGGTGACCGCCTCCTCCCGTTTCATAGAGGGGCAGGGGACGGAGGAGCTGACGGACGGCTTCCCCCTGACCTTTTACGCCTCGGAGCAGGAAGAGGGCACTTGGATAAGGTTTGACTTTGACAGTCCCCGCAGCATAAAATATCTGGTCCTCATCAATGCCGCTCCCGACGGCAGCGGATATCTGACGAAGGATCTGGATATACTGGGCGAAGACGCCGGGGGAAGCAGCGCCCGCATAGGGGGCCTGAAGGACAACGGCCGCTGTGTGGCGGTCATACCCCTTGAAGGCTCCCGGAGGGCCCTGACCCTGGCCGCTGTGAAGCCCAACCTCTTTGACAGGCATACCAGGATAGGCGAGGCCTATCTCCTCGCCGTAGAAGAAGAATAATACAGGAGAGGGCTGCCGCCCACGGGCGGCGGCCGCAGAACAGGTGATATGTGTATGAAGGCTTTTTTGATTATTTGTTTGCTCACGTGGGCCCTTCTGCCTGCTTTGGCGGGGCCCCGTGCCATGGAGCAGCGCTACAGGACCGAAGACTACGCCATATGCGAATACGTCCTGGAGGCGGACGCTTCCGGCAAAACCGACGCCACCCCGGCCCTGCAGGGCCTTATAGACCGGGCGGCGGAGGCCGGAGGCGGTGTGATATGGTGTCCGGAAGGGACCTATCGTTTTGAAGGCAGCCTCAGGCTGAAAAAGGGCGTCACTCTGCGGGGCGACTGGAAAAGCCCCCTTAAGACGGGAAAGAAGGTGGCGGGCACCGTGTTTGCCGTTTACGGCGGCAGGGGAAGCGAAGACGGACCTTCGTTCATCACCATGGAAAAGGTGACGGGGGTGGTGAATATGAGCTTCTGGTATCCGGAGCAGAAGCCGGAAAACGTTGTCCCGTATCCCTGGACCCTGTCTTCCACGGACAACTCCTCCTGCGGCTACACAGTGCGGAACGTGAATTTCGTCAACAGCTACAAGGCCCTTTCCAACGGCGCCGACGACGGCATGTGCTACAACGTGGCCTTTTATTCGGGCCTTTACGGCTGCCCCCTGAAGCAGGGGATATATCTCCATCACGTACTGGACATCACCCGGCTGGAACATATTTTCTTCGGCCCGGACTACTGGTCGAAGAGCGGGCTTGCCGGCGCTCCGGCTTCTCCCCGGGAACAGACTACGCTCAGGAACTACCTCTTTGACAATGCCGACGCTTTGACTGTCGGGCGTTTCGACTGGATGCCCCTTTACGACGCGGAAATAGACGGCTACAGGACCGGACTTTTGTTCATAAACAACGAATTCGGCTGTCCCAACGGAAACATTTACAACGTGAGGATACACCACGGGCAGACGGCTCTCCGGGCCGACGCGGTCTCCCCTTACGGATGGTGCATAAGCAACTCTTCGTTCACCGTTGACCGGCGTCCCGGAGCCTGCGCCGTGAGGCTTTCGAAAGACTGCAAAGGCGGCCCCCTGATGTTTTACGGCTGCACCCTGGGAAGGGTGGAAGCGGAGAAGGGCAGCGCCGCCGCTTTTTCCTTTATGGAATGCCGCTTTGAACAGGACGTGGATCTTAAGGGCGGCGACTGCGCCATGTTCCGCTGCGTAAAGGAAGGGCCGGCGGTGATAAACCTTCCCCCCGGCGACAATATCGTGGATCCCGGGGCGCCCGAGCATTACGGCAGCGCCCGGAAGGCAGCGGATATAAAGCCTTTGGGAGCCCTCCCTCTGCACAAAAGCCCTCCGTTTTTCAGGCCTGCTTCCCGGGAGGTCTTCGACGTGCGTGATTTCGGCGCGTTGGGCGATGAACGTACCGACGACACGGCAGCCTTTGCCGCCGCTCTGGCCCGGGCGGGAGCGAAGGGAGGCACCGTGTACGTCCCGGCGGGGCGTTACGTGGTCTCCGCCCCCCTTACTGTGCCCTCCGGCGCGGAGCTGCGGGGCATAAACGAGGGCCCCGCCCATACTATGGTCCCCTGCAGCTGTATCATAGTAAAAACGTCGCCGGGGACCGAGGAGGGCGCCTTCCTGTCCCTTTCGGAGAATTCTTCCCTGAGGGGCGTGTGCTTCTGGTATCCCCGGGCGCGTTTTGACCGGGAGACCCGTTTTCCCTGGACCGTGAAGGCCCTGGGGAAAAACTGTCAGGTGAGGGACGTTTCTCTCGGCAACAGCTGGCAGGGGATGGATTTTGCTTCCGCCGCCGATACGTCGGGGCACGAGATAGCCGGAGTCACCGGTTGCTGTGTGAGAAGAGGCATTTTTGTTGACAATGCCCCTCGCGGAGGAGTTGTGGAAAATTGTCAGCTGGTGGTTCATTACTGGGACAGAAACGACAGCGGTCTCGCCTCGGAGGGGCCTGCGCTTACAGGCTTGGTGCCAGACGTGAACAACGCTATGCGGAGGCAGAGCGAAAGCTTTGTTTTTGGCGACTGCCGGGGCGAGCGGGTCCTGTCTACCTTCAGTTATGCCAGCCGAAAGGGGCTTACCCTGA
>JAGDAG010000019.1 GCA_017959625.1 Abditibacteriota bacterium
ATGATCCCGGTGCTGACCATCGGGGCCTTCGCGCTGATCCTGCAGACCCTGCCGGTCCCGGCTTACCGGGAGTTTCTGGAGACTTCTGCGGGCGTCGAGTTTTCCCATTTTCTCCGTCTCGTTTACAGCGGCACCTTCGGCGTCCTCTCCGTCTATATCACGATACTGATCTCCTACGCCTACGTCAAGCTGCGGGCAAACGAGAACAGCAGTATCGTGGGCGCCATAATGTCCGCCATCATCTGCTTCGCCATCCTGGCCGGGGCGTATCTGCCTGATTTCAACACCGATTTTCTGGGGCCGAAGTCCATGTTCCTGGCGCTGCTCACCGGGCTGGGGGCGTCGGCGCTTTTCCACTGGCTTTACCGCAGGCTGTGGCGGGAGAGCCAAAGGCTCTTTACGGAAGGCGCAGACCGGGAATTCACAAGTGCAGTCTCCACCCTGGCGCCTATCACCCTTACCGTGGGAGTCTTTGCGGCGGTGAATACCCTCATCATCCGCGCCGCCCACGTGGACTCCTTCCTCATGGGGCTCCATTCTTTCTCCAACTGGCTCTTCTCTTTCGGTGAAGCCGGCTTCGTCAAGGGCTTTTTCTTTGTGCTTTTGTCCTCTCTTTTGTGGTTCTTCGGCATCCACGGCAGCGACACCCTGGAGGGGGTCATGGAGACCTATTTCACCCCGGGGCTGGCTGCCAACCAGGCCGCTGTCGCAGCGGGAAAAGCGCCGGAAGTCATACTGACCAAGGGCTTCTTTGACTGCTTCGTCCTCATGGGCGGCTGCGGCGCCGCCATCTGCCTGCTCATCGCCATCATGCTGTTTTCCCGGAACCGCGCCAGAAAAAGGCTGGGCCTGGGCGCGGCCTTTCCCATGATCTTCAACATCAACGAGATCATGGTCTTCGGCCTGCCGATCATTTTCAACCCCGTGATGTTCGTGCCCTTTATCCTGGCGCCGCTGCTCTGCTATACCGTGGCGTATCTGGCTTTGTCCGCCGGGCTCGTTCCCCTGATCACCTCGGACGTGGCATGGACCACGCCGGTGCTTCTGGGGGGCTACTACGCCACCGGCAGCATAGCGGGCAGCCTTCTGCAGCTGGTGAATATCACTATAGGCGTTGCGGTCTATCTGCCCTTCGTAAGGGTCCTCGACCGGCATACCGAAGCCCGCGTGAGGCACGAATACGGCGCTTTTTTGGAATACTTCAAGGCCAACGAACAGAACCTGGGCGCCATCAGGCTGACGGAACTGAACAACGTTTACGGGGATCTGGCCAAGGAATTGTGCGCGGAGATGCAGGGCAGGCTCGGGAGCAGCGTGGCGCTGGGCTACCAGCCCCAGTATAATTATGACGGAAAGTGCGTCGGCGCCGAGGCGCTGCTCAGGTGGCGCCACCCGGTGTTGGGGATCATATACCCGCCGCTGGTGATCCGGCTGGCGGAAGAGGGCGGCTTTTTGCCGGAGCTGGAGGAAGCGGTCCTGCGCCGCATTCTGGAGGAACGTCCGGCAGTTCTCCAACGCTTCGGCAGGGACGTCAAGATATCCTTCAATATCACGGGGACCACAGTGATCCGGCCGCGGTTTTTGCAATTCTGCGCGCAGATGGACGCAAAATACGGCTTCCGGGGCAAGAACCTCTGTCTGGAGGTGACGGAACAGGCGGCCCTCTCCTTCGGGGAAGAGACCGTCAGCGCTTTGCGGACGCTGCATGATATGGGGCTGCTCCTGGCAGTGGACGATTTCTCTATGGGGCAGACCTCCATCCACTATCTGAAGGACAACGTTTTCGACCTTATCAAACTGGACGGCTCTCTGGTCAAAGGGCTTTTTGCCTACCGCAACAACCGGGAGATCATCTCCTCCATAGTCAGCCTGGCCGCGGCTCTGGGCCTTGCGGTGCTGGCGGAATACGTGGAGACCGAGGACCAGCGGGAGATTCTCCACGGGCTGGGCTGCGACCTGTATCAGGGGTATCTGTATTCCCCGGCAGTGTTTTTGGAAGACGGCCCGGACAGGCCTCCGGCTCAAAAAAGCCGGAAAGGCCGGCCGCAAAGGTGACCGGAACGGCAATAAAAGCCGCTCTCCGCATTCGCGGGGAGCGGCTTTTTGCAAGGTATTGACAGACTGCGGCGGGTGTGCTTTAATGAAATTATGATATGCCGGCTGCTGCCGGCAGCGAATTAATGACAGAGCGCCGCGGCGTCCGCCGCCGCGGCAGATATTTTGAGGAAGATATATGGATATCAAACGTAAAGCGGCGGTTGCGGCAGCCCTGGCGCTGGCGCTTGTATCGGGCGCCTTCGGTTTCAGCGGCCTGACGCTCCCTTCTTCTGCCGGCCGTTCCGGAGAGAAGGCGTACGTTCTGAGATATACGCAGGATGAAGACGTGACAGTCAAACTTGCCGGCGCCCTCCGGAAGCACCGCCGCGTTATCATCCCCGCGGGCTGCTGCTCGGTGTCCGCGCCGGTACGCATACCCGCAAACGCCTGTATCTCGGGAGAATAAGGCGCCTGTATAAAGACGCTTCACAAGGGCGACGTTTTGTCGCCGAAGGCAGGCCGGGGGAAAAGGGAGCTCCCGCAAAACGCTGCGAAAACGTTTCGGTTTCGCAGCTCACCGTTATTGCCCCCGCTCCCGTCACCGCTTACGCCCTTCGCGCCCGCTCGGTAAAGAACCTTTCCGTTTCCGGCGTAGCCACGGTGGGGCTGGGCGTAGCCGCCGTTTCGGCGCTGAACGAAGTCAACGCGTGGGACGGGACGCCCGACCCGGTGAAAACCGGAGGGCTTTTGTCGGAGGAGTATCTCAGCGAGGATATCCGCATAACGGGCTGCCGCGCCGATTGCGGAAGAGAAGATCTCGGAGCGGCAGCCGGCATAGTCATAGAATACAGCCGCCGGTTTTTTGTCGAGAACTGTTCCGTGGGCAGCTGTTCCCAGGGCATAGAATTCTGGGGCGGCGACAGCGACTACAGCCGGGGAGGCAGAAAAGAGAACTTTCACGCGGCTCAGAAGGGCGTGATAAAGAACTGCAGCGTGGCCGACGCCGCCGGAGGCGGCATCTGGGGCAGCCTGGGGCAGGATATACGGATAATAAACTGCAGCGTGTCCCGCTGCCTGGACGTGGGGATAGATTTTGAGGGCTGCCGCCGGGCGCTGGCGGAAGGCTGCCGGGCAGAGGACTGCGCAAACGGCAACTACTCCACCTTTCAGTATTGTACGGAGGACGTGGTTTTTAAAAACTGCAGGTCGTATATATCCGGAGAATTGGGGGCCACCCATTTTTTCAACAGCAACGCCACGCAGATGGCGGCGGACCAGGAGATCGTGATAACGGGCTGCCGCTTTGAGAGCAGGGGGCCTTCGCGGATAACGGCATTCAGCGCCATGAAAAGCTTCTGCTTTTTGAACAACACCTGTGTGAACGCGGCGCTGGATACCTCTGGCAACAATATATGCAGCGTGCGGGCAGAAGGCAACCGCTTTATAATAAATACGCCCCTTCCGGAGTCCGCGCCGTCGGCGCTGTTTGCGGAGACCCTCTGCCCGGGGCGCTCGGAGATCGTTGTTAAAAACAACGACGTTTCCGGCAGCAGCGAACAAACCGGCATCCTTGTCTCCGTGCTTTCTCCCGGCGGCGGACGGGCCGTTCTGGAAAACAACCGGGTGTCCGGCTGTGAGCCGCCGCTCAGGGTGAGGTCGTCCGCTCCCGTTTCGGTGGAAGGGGATTATTCGGGGGCCGTGGAAAAATACCCGCCCGCAGGCGGGTGACGCCCCTTTGCGTTATATGTTTCCGCAGCCGGAAACGCTTTTTTATTAGCAAACATCAGGGGCGCCTTTCGGCGCCCCGTTTTTTCGGATATTGTTGTTTTTTTGCTTGTGATATAATATAATTGTATTATAAGCTTATTATAAGGTTCGAGTATACGTTTTGCGGATATTCCGGAAAACAAAGCGTACAAAAATGAAACGTGATCTGCCGGATGCCGGCATCCGGCAGCGGCATTTTATGATCCTGCTCAATACTTCATATTTACCGACCTGGAGATATTACAATGAGAAACAAACTTGTTATTATTGCCGCGTTGGTTTTTATCGTTGCCGCGCTTGTCATAAAATATGGGAACGACCCCGGCGATCAGGCTGACGAACGGTTTTTTACCATAGGCAATTACAAAAAAGAGGTTTTTCCTTCGGAGACTTCATTCGAGCTTGTAACTCTTGAGAATAACGCCGCCATTATGCTTTACGTCATCCTTGACGAAAAACGCTTCGGTTCTGTAAAAGCGCATCCTGTTGCGATCGAGGGCTTTCGGGAACCGGTATCTTATAAGGCCCCGATCCCGAAACCGGACGTTATGGATGATTACAGGCAGTTAAAAGGGCGCGACAAGACCGATATGTATCTGTACAGATTGACTTATCTGGACAAAAACACCAACGACGAAAAAGATATCGCTTATATCAGCGGTCCCGTTTTGCCGGTTTTTGCCAAGGGATCGGATCAGGCAAATTTTACCAAGCTCATGATATTCGACGCTTTTGTTGAGAACGATCTGAGCGAGTTCAGGCTGCTTGTCGGCCAGAAAACAGATATAGTTGCGCTGGTCTTCAGGCTGCAAAACATACTTGCAAAGCCGGACAAAGCCGGATACATCGAAGTCAATAAAGATTATTTTATCGATCGTGTCTGTATGGGATGTTTCGACGGCTTCACCGTCCGTTTCCTGACGCCGGAGGTCGTCAGTGTCACCAAAGAATTTGAAGACAGGGCAGGCAAACACAAGCCGGTTTATAAATATCACCTCGCTCCGACGATAACAAAAATGGGTTCCGGCAAGCCTGTGTCATTATTTGAAAAGCTTCTTTGGTGCAACAAAAACTGCAATTACTATACCTTCGATCAGATCCACTCTATATACGGGATCCGGCCGGTTAAAAAATGGTATGGCCATCCTTTGGATATAGAAATAAAAGCTTTCCGCCTGATACACGGCTTTGTATTTTTGCCGGAACCGAAATACAATATGTCTGAATGGAAAGGCCGGACAAGAATGAACCGTGACGCTTCGTGGCTGAAGTAAAGGCAACCCGGCTCGTTTCTTTTGCCGGAGGCCCGTATAAACGCAGCGCAGAGCCGGAAAGAAATAATGCCGGCGAATAACGCTTCTTTTAGATATCAAAAACGCCCCTTTCGGGGCGTTTTGCTTTTTTGTGGCGCAAACCGGGTATATCCGCGGCGTCAAAAACGGGCCTGCTGCGGGCGTTTGCTAAACGCCGTAAAACTCCTTGTACCACTCTGCAAAGCGGCGGAGGCCTTCCCGCAGGGGGGTGGAGGGGCGGAAGCCGAAATCCCTCTGCAGGTCGTCAACGTCGGCGTAGGTGACGGGGACGTCGCCGGGCTGCATGGGCACCAGCTTTTTGCGGGACTCGAAGTCAAAGTCTTCGGGCAGCACTTTTGCCCTCACCAGTTCTTCGGAGAGTATCTGCACGAAGTCCAGCAGGTTTTCGGGGCTGTTGTTGCCTATGTTGTACACCCTGTAGGGAGGCACGGGCAGCCCGTCTTCGCCGGTCTGTTTTTCCGGCGCGGATTCCATTACCCTGGACACGCCCTCTACGATATCGTCCACGTAGGTAAAATCTCTTTTGCAGTTGCCGTAGTTGAATATCTCGATGGTTTTTCCTGCCAGGAGCTTGTCGGTAAAGCCGAAATAGGCCATATCCGGGCGGCCCGCCGGCCCGTACACAGTAAAGAACCTGAGGCCCGTGGAGGGGATGTCATACAGCTTGGAATAGGCGTGGGCCATGAGCTCGTTGGCCTTTTTGGTGGCGGCGTAAAGGGATACCGGGTTGTCCACCTTGTCTTCGGTGGAGTAGGGTATCTTTTTGTTGGCGCCGTAAACCGAGGACGAAGAGGCGTAAACCAGGTGCTCCGGCCGGTATTTCCGGCAGGCCTCCAGAATGTTGAAGAAGCCCGTCAGGTTGGAGGATATATAGGCGTCGGGGTTGGTGATGGAATACCGCACTCCCGCCTGGGCCGCCAGGTTGACCACCGCGGCGGGCCTGTACCGTTCAAAGGTCTTCATCACCAGGTCCTTGTCCGCCAGATCCCCCTTTACAAAACTCCAGTCCCTTCCCGGCAGGCTTTCCGCCAGGCCGGATATTTGGCGGAGTCTGTATTCCTTGAGGGAAACGTCGTAATAATCGTTCATATTGTCAAAGCCCGCCACAGTTATGCGGCCGTATTTTTTCAGCAGGGCCATGGCCAGATACGATCCTATAAAGCCGGCGGCGCCGGTGACAAGAACTGTTTTGCCCTCAAGGTCCACGTTTTTTGCAAGCATATCCTTCTCCTAATCCCTGAAATAAAGGTCTCTTGTGAACACCTTGTCCTTTACGTCCGCCAGCTTGTCGCTCATGCGGTTGGCCAGGATAACGTCGGCCTTTTCCTTGAACTCGTCCAGGTCTCTCATCACCCTGCTGTTGAAGAACAGGTCTTCCTTCATAGAGGGCTCGTAGATGATCACCTCTATGCCCTTTGCCTTGATGCGCTTCATGACCCCCTGGATGGACGACTGCCGGAAATTGTCCGAGCCCGCCTTCATGGTGAGCCTGTAAACTCCCACGCATTTCGGCTGAAGGGCGATTATTTGGTCGGCGATGAAGTCC
>JAGDAG010000218.1 GCA_017959625.1 Abditibacteriota bacterium
ACAACCTTTCCGACGCCCTGAGCTCGGTGATAACCATCTCCGGGGCCAGGCTGGCCGCCCAGAAGCCCGACAAGAACCACCCCTTCGGGCACGGCAGATTCGAATATCTCAGCGCCATGGTGATATCGGTGATAGTGGCGTATGCCGGGCTCGCCTCCCTGGCGGCGTCTGTCAAAAAAATAATCAGCCCCGCCACGCCCAGGTACGGCGCGGCGGCCCTGGTGATCATAGCCGTTGCCGTTGCCGTGAAGATAGCCATGGGCGTATACGTGAAAAAGGCGGGGCAGCGGGTGAATTCCAACGCCCTCATAAACTCGGGAGAGGACGCCCGCATGGACGCGGTCATCTCTGCCGCCACTCTGGCTGCCGCCGCCGTTTATATGCGTTTCGGCATTTCTCTTGAGGCCTGGCTTGCCGCCGCCATCTCCCTTTATATCATTGCCGCGGGCTTCAGGATGCTCAAAGAGACCGTAAGCGACATCCTGGGCCAGCGCAACGATCCGGAGCTCATCAGAAAGATCTCCGATACGGTGAAAAGCTTCGACGGGGTGGAAGGGGTCTACGACCCGGTCCTCAACAACTACGGCCCCGACGCCTGGAACGGTTCGCTGCATATCGCCGTTCCCTCCCACTGGACGGCAGACGACGTGGACCGGCTTTCAAGGGAGATCATGAAAGAGGTTTACCGGCGGCACGGCATCATTCTTACCGCCGTAGGCATCTATTCCCGCAACACGGAAGACCGGGAAACGGCCGAGGCCCATAAAAAGGTCCACGAGATAGTCCACCGCCACAGGTTCGTGAACGAGGTGCACGGTTTTTATCTCAACAAAGAGACGAGGACCATACGATTCGATCTTGTGATAAGCCTCGAGGCGGAAAACAGGAGCCTGATACTGGAGCATATCAGGGACGAAGTGGCAAAAGAGTTTCCCGGCTATACGCCGGAGGTGGTCATGGACACGGATTTTGCCGAAGTATGACCGCCCTTCGGCGTTTCAGCGCGCAAGCTCAAAGGCTATCACCGCGGAAGCCCTTTTTTCGTTTCTTTTTATGCGGAACCCGGCCATGAGCTGCGACCCCTTTATCTCCCGAATCTCTCCTGTATCCGTATCCCTTACTTTATAAACGCCGTTTTTCCGAAGGTCCCGCAGCCTGACCTCCACGGTATTGTCCGGGCAGCCTTCCCTGCGGAAGGCCAGAAGGACCCCCTTTCCGTCCGCCGGCTTGTGGAACTGGAACACGGTCCATATATCATTCCCGAGGCCATAAGGCGTAAGAGGATAGTAATCCCCCTCAAAAAACGGAGCCGCCTCCTCCGAAAGAAGCCGCAGGCATTCCCTCAGCGCTCCGTAATCGCAGTCCTTCCGGCGCATGTCCCACAGAGAATTGAAGGAGGGGGCAAAACAGCTTCTGATGCCGTATTCGTCATAGGAATTCGACACGGTGCCCGAATAGGGCAGCCAGTAGTTTATTCCGTAGGAATGGTTCTGCTCCCCGAGGGGGTCCCCCGCCGAATCGCTGCGCAAAAGAGGCACGGCCCTTCTCATGGTCTCCAGGTCGTTGCGCTGTCCGCCGGAAGCGCAGGCGTCTATCAGCAGGCCGGGGAACCTTTCCAGCAGCGCGTCCCAGAACGCCAGGTATCCCATCACGTATTTGATCTCGGTGATGCCCCTTCTGCCGGGAGCGTCCGCCGCCCTCCAGTACGAAGCCGGAGCGATATTGAAATCCTGCCTGTAAACGTCTATCCCTTCTTTTTCTATCAGGCCGCCCACGTGACCGATAAGCCAGCGGAGGCAGGCGGGATCCCCCAGGTTCAGCAGAACGCCCCCCAGCAGCCATTCGGGATGCTCCGTTGCCAGACGGGACAGCGGGTCGCCCACCCGTTCCGGCTCGAACCATACTATGGTCCCGGCTCCGTTTTTACGGGCATGATCGCAGACCTCCTTCAGGCCCTTCGGGAAACGGGAGGCGTCCGGCTCCCAGGTGCCGGTGAGAGGCCATTCCCCCCTGCAGGGATACCAGCCGGCGTCCATCCACCAGTAGCGCAGATCAAAGCCTTCTTCTTTGTAACGGTCTATGAAAAGCTTCTGCGACTCTGCGTCCGCGCGGGTCATTTCCCCGAACCATAAAGAAGAGCTGGCAACGTGCATGGGGCGGACGTTCCGGGGCATATTGCAGTTCCGCATAAAGCTGCGCCAGATATTTTGGGCCCTCTCCCAACCTCCGGAATAATTCATCACCACGTTAAGGGGCGACCGCACCTCCTCGCCGGGGCGCATAACGAAATCAGCCTTTTCAAAACCGCCCGAGATTCGGGAGCTTTTGCCTTCCGAAACAAAATCGCAGCGCCATTGCCCCGGCCAGC
>JAGDAG010000219.1 GCA_017959625.1 Abditibacteriota bacterium
AAGGCTGGCCCTGGTCAGCGGCAGGAACGTGCCGGCAGACGCCGCCCGCTACGCCGCCCGGACCACCGGAGACCCCGGCTACACGGCCGCCGTGGACAACAACGGGCTCCACTGGATAACGGGGGCGGCCCCGGAGGAACAGGATACCGAAAAGGGAGACGGGAGGAACGATACGTGAAAACACTCTGCGCGAATGCAGCCGGTCCCGCTGCGGCGGGAGCCTGCTCCGAAAAGAGGATCGCGGCGCCGAAGGAAGCTCTCCGGCTGTATTGAAAAAGGCATTTCCGAAAAATGGCAAAAAAGAAAAAAGCGCCTGCCCGGCACGGCTTTGAAAACCCGGAATTCACCCGGGAAATGAAAAAAACCTACAGCATACTGGCACCGGATATCTTTCCGGTGCACATGGAGCTCATCAGGCGTATCTTCAGAAGCTACGGATACAGGGTGGAGATCCTGCGGAAGGGCGGCAGAGAAATAATAGAAAAGGGCCTGGAGCACATACACAACGACATGTGCTATCCCCTTATCTGCATAGCCGGACAGCAGCTCAGCGCCCTTGCTTCCGGGGATTACGACCCGGACAAAAGCGCCCTCATCATGTTCCAGACCGGCGGAGGGTGCCGCGCCTCCAATTATATCTGGCTTTTGCGGAAGGCGCTCCGCAGCATGGGCATGGAGCAGGTGCCGGTGATAAGCCTGAGCCTGAACCGCATGGAGCGCTCCGGCGGCTTCCGGGTGTATCCCATGATGCTGGTGAAGACCATGGTGGCCATCATATACGGCGATCTGCTGATGCTGCTCCGGAACCAGGTGAGGCCCTACGAAAAGGTGAAGGGCGAGACCGAAAGGACCCTGAAAAAATGGTCGGAATACCTTACCGAGGAGTTCCGGAAAAACAGGGGCCTTTTCGGCAGGGCCTTCAAAAACAATCTGCGGGCCATAGCCGGCGATTTCGACAGCATCCCCTGTACCGGCGAGAAAAAGACCAAAGTGGGCATAGTGGGGGAGATATACGTAAAATATTCCCCCCTGGGCAACAACGGCCTCGAGGCGCTGCTGGACAGCCTGAACTGTGAATATATGGTGCCGGGGGTGCTGGGCTTCTTTCAGTTCATGTTCGACAACCGGCTCACCGACCAGGCTCTTTACGGGGGCAGCCGCATAGGGGCCTTTATAGCGGCCCTGGGAGGCCTTGTGGCCCGGCGCATAGAAAAGACCTTTACCGACGTGCTGAAGGAATTCCCCCGTTTCACCGCTCCCGCCCCCTTTGAGCATATAAGGGAGCTGGGAAGCCGGGTGATAGGCCGGGAGGTGAAGATGGGCGAGGGCTGGCTGCTGCCCGCGGAGGCGGCGGAGCTTATAGAAAACGGCTACAACAACATAATCTGCGTGCAGCCCTTCGGGTGCCTGCCCAACCATATAGTGGGCAAAGGCGCCATGCGCACTCTGAAAAACCTTTATCCCCACGCCAATATATGCCCCATAGACTATGATTCCGGCGCCTCGGGAGTCAACCAGGAGAACCGCATCCGGCTGATGCTGGCTATGGCGGAGGAGCAGCAATGAAGCGCCTGGGCATAGACATCGGCTCCACCACCATGAAGTGCGTGGTGGCGGACGAAGAAGACCGCCTGCTTTTCTCCTGCTACGACAGGCATATGGCCCGCATAGGCGAAAAGCTTTCCGCCCTCCTTGCCCGGGCGGCGGAGGAATTTCCCGGAGAAGAGATGACGGCGGCGGTCACCGGTTCGGCGGGGATGGGCATCTGCCGTTCTCTGGGGCTGCCCTTCGTGCAGGAGGTGTACGCGGCCCGGCTGGCGGTAAAAAGGCTCATGCCGGAGACCGACACGGTGATAGAGCTGGGGGGCGAGGACGCCAAGATCCTTTTCCTGCGGGATACCGAGGTGCGGATGAACGGCACCTGCGCCGGGGGCACGGGAGCCTTTATAGACCAGATGACCGAGCTTATGAAGCTTACCCCCGGAGAAATGGAAAAAATGGCGGAGGGCTGCGAAAAGATATACACCATAGCCTCCCGCTGCGGCGTGTTCGCCAAATCGGACATCCAGCCCCTGCTGAACCAGGGGGTCCGCCGGGAGGACGTGGTGGGGAGCATTTTTTACGCAGTGGTGAACCAGACCATAGCGGGGCTGGCCCAGAGGCGCGATATAAAAGGGAACGTGCTTTATCTGGGAGGGCACCTCTCCTTTTACCCCTATCTCAGTGAGGCCTGAGACAAGACTCTCGGCCTGAAGGGGAC
>JAGDAG010000020.1 GCA_017959625.1 Abditibacteriota bacterium
AAAATAGTATAATTATAAAGCGTGACGGTTTTTGATGTGATTTTTTAAACGAGGTGTTTGTATGATCTATCCCAGTAACGAAAGTATGAAAAAGGTGGGCAGCAAGTATAAACTGGTGCTTATGGCGGCCCAGAGATCAAAACAGCTGAAGGCGGGGATGAAGCCTCTTATAGAAACCGAATCCACAAATCCCCTGACCATTGCCTTTGAAGAGATCGCCGCGGGAGAGGTGATAGGCATCACTCCCGATATAGAAGAGATCGATTCCAGAGTCCTGGAGGATATCGCCAAAAATGACGATACCCAGGCCGTGCTGGACGAAGAAGCCGCTGCCGACGAATATGAGGCCAAGGACGGCGATATGGCCGATACCGAGGATTATGAAGACCGGCAGGAGATACCGGAGGCGGATACCGACGAGGAAGCCACTTCGTTCCTGGAAAAAGACATATTCTGAGAAACGGCCAACAAACAGGTTTGTCCACAAAAAAAACAGGTCTGCCGCTGTATGCGGCAGGCCTGTTTTCGGTTTTCCCGCCCCTTTGTTCCGGCGGCTCTGTTTTGACTTTGAGGCTCTCTCTGTGATATAATTTAATGAGTATAAACGACAAGTGTAACGATCATTATGGCAGAAAAAAAAGATTATTATGAGCTTTTGGGCGTTTCCAGGGATGCTTCCAAGGACGATATCAAAAGGGCGTTCCGCAGGCTTGCCAGAAAGTATCATCCGGATATAAACCATGAAGAGGGAGCCGAAGAGATGTTCAAGGAGATCAACAAGGCTCACGAAGTGCTCACCGACGACAGGCAGCGCAGCATATACGACCGCTACGGCGAGGCGGGCCTTGAAGGAAATCCCGGCGCCGGCGGCGGAGGGTTTACCGTTGAAGGCGATCTCGGCGACATATTCGGCGGCTTCGGCTTCGGCGACCTTTTCGGAGGCGGCGGCCACAGGCAGAGGCGCAACGGCCCCCGCGCCGGTTCGGACCTGGAACTGCAGGTCACCATCTCCCTTGAAGAAGCGGCGTCCGGCTGTACGAGAGAAATAGAATATCAGCGCAACGTCGTGTGCGACGACTGCAAGGGGACCGGCTCCCACGACGGAGCCGCTCCGGCCGAATGCCCCGTCTGCCACGGCACCGGACAGGTGCGCCGGCAGGTGAACAGTATCTTCGGCACCACCGTGCAGGTCTCTCCGTGTACCCGCTGCGGCGGCGAGGGTACCGTTATTTCCGATCCCTGCCATACCTGCCGGGGGAAAAAACGCGTGCGTATCTCCGAACGCAAATCGGTGGATATCCCCGCAGGTATAGACAACGAGCAGCATATGCGGATATCCGGGGGCGGAGACGAAGGGATAAACGGCGGCCCCGCCGGAGACCTTTACGTTACGGTGCTGCTGCGGGAACACGGCCGGTTCGCGCGGCGGGGGTCCGATCTTTATACGGAAACCGAAATCTCTTTTTCCGCCGCCGCCCTGGGCTGCAAAATAGAAGTCCCCACTATATACGGCGCCGGCGAGATACTGGAGATAAAGCCCGGCACCCAGCCGGACGAAGTGTACGAAATGAAAGGGCAGGGCATGCCTCAGCTTCGGACGGGAATAAAGGGTTCGATGTACGTCTGCGTCAAGATCGCGGTCCCCAAAAGCCTCAGCGACGAACAGCGGGAGGCGCTTATGGCTTATTCAAAGGCAATGGGAGAGGAATTGGAGCCTGCGCCCCGTAAAGAGACCATAACCGACAAGCTTTTCGGGAAAAAGACAGGAAAACGCAAAAAGAAATGAAATGGGCAAAGATCTCGCTGGATACCAGCCGTGAATTCGTTCACCCTCTTGCTTTGGTTTTCCGCGAAGCCGGAGCCGGAAGCGTTCTGGAGGAAGTGAGCGGAGAGGATTCCTTTGCGGGGGTGCGCCTTACGGCTTACGTAGTCTGCGACGACATGCTTGAGACTGTCCTTTCGAGGCTGCAGGCTCATATCAACGCTTTCCGCCTTTTGGGCATCCGGCTTCCTTCCGAAAAGCTTG
>JAGDAG010000220.1 GCA_017959625.1 Abditibacteriota bacterium
GGGCGGCGTTGTCCGGGAACCGGAAAAAGAGGATCCCGGTATAAGGGTGATATCGCGGGAAACGGCGCGGACCGTAAGCGGGCTCCTTGTGGGCTGCGTGGAATACGGCACCGGCAAAAACGCAAAGATCCCCGGCATCGAATGCGCCGGGAAAACCGGCAGCGCCCAGATGACCGACGTAAACAGCGCCGGCAAGGTGGTATATACCGCCGACAGGATGGCTTCGTTCGTGGGATACGCGCCGGCGTACGATCCCCGTGTGGTGGTGGCAGTCTGGGTGGTGAAACCCCATGGCAGCACCCACGGCGCTTCGGTGGCCGCGCCGGCATGGAAAGAAATAACGGAAAACACTCTTCGCTATCTGAAGATTCCGTTCGGCGCCGACAAAAGGTAATCAGAATCAACCGGGAGAACAACATGAAGTTTAGCGAAATCGCTGCCGGTATCGGGAATATCGGGCAGATGATCGATACGGATAAAGAAATCACCGATATATGCTACGATTCCAGAAAAGTCAGGCCGGGATGTTTGTTCGTGGCTATCAACGGCTCGAACACGGACGGGTCGCGATACATACCGGACGCTCTCAAGGCCGGCGCCGTTGCCGTGCTCACGGAAAAACCTTTGGAAAGCCTTTCGCTGCCGGAAGGAACGGGGTATATCAAAACAGACAACGCTCTTGTTGCCATGGCTCAGGCGTCCTGCAGGTTTTTTGATTACCCTTCAAAAAAGCTGAAGCTCATAGGCATAACCGGGACCAGCGGAAAAACGACTGTCAGCCATATAGTTTATTCCGTTCTCCAGAACTCCGGGATAAAAAGCGGCCTTATAGGGACCATCAACGTTGTGATCGACGGCGCCGCCACTCAGTCTGCCCATACCACCCCTTTGTCCCGGGAGCTCCAGGAAATATTTGCAAATATGGTCGCCCGCAAGGTCGGGGCGTGCGTAATGGAATGTTCTTCCCATGCTCTGGACCAGGGGCGGGTCGAGGGCTGTGATTTTGATATCTGCGCTTTTCTGAATATCGCCAGAGACCATCTGGACTACCATAAGACCGCCGAGGCGTACAAGGAAGCAAAGCTGAAACTGTTTACTTCTTACGCCCGCAGGAAAACCGCATGTGTCGTCAACCTGGACGATCCTTTCTCGCGGGAGATCATAAGCAGATGCAGAGGCGAGGTGATCACCTTTTCCACTTCCGGCAATGCGGACGTGATAACAAGAGACGCCAAGGTCTGCGCCGATCACGTAGAATTCACCCTTTGTATAAAGGGAGCCTGCGTCCCCGTGTATTTCCATATGGGCGGCGATTTCAACGTATCCAATGCCGTAGCGGCGGCCGCGATCTGTTATGCCAACGGGATAAGCCTTCCGGATATCAAAAAGGGCATCGAGCTCTGCAAGCCTGTCTGCGGAAGATTCCAGGCAGTCAGGACCGACAAGCCTTTTTCGGTGATCGTGGATTACGCCCATACTCCCGATGAACTCGAAAAGCTGCTTATCTCCGCAAGGAAGATAACCAAAGGCAGACTGCTGACGCTGTTCGGCTGCGGAGGCAACCGCGACAGGGGGAAAAGGCCCATAATGGGACGCATAGCCGTTTCCAACAGCGACGTGTCCGTTATCTCCTCCGATAATCCGAGATACGAAGAACCTATGGAGATCATCCGCGAGATCCTTCCGGGGATACCGGAGGATATGAAGGATAAAACCACTATAGAGCCCGACAGGCGAAAGGCTATCAGGCAGATCCTTCTCGAAGCCCGTCCGGACGACGTGGTGGTGATCGCAGGAAAAGGGCACGAGGGGTATCAGGAGATCCGGGGAGTACGCCTTGATTTCAACGATTTGAAAATAGCGGAAGATATATTGAAGACAATATGAGATACAGTCTTGAAGAAGCGGCCCGGGCCACCGGCGGTATTGCGGACAAGGAAACCGGCCGCCTGATAGAGGGAGTGTCCACAGACACCAGGACCATCAAAAGCAACGATCTTTTTTTTGCTCTTGAGGGAGATACCCATGACGGGCACGATTATCTGAAGAATATCGATGATTGCGCTGCGGCGGTGGTTTCCCGCCGGCAGGAGGGGCTTTCGTTCCCTCAGATAACCGTGAAGGATACCCTGAAGGCTTTGGGAGATTTTGCCGCCTTCCACAAGAAGCATTTCACCCCGGTCACCACAGGCGTGACGGGCTCTGTGGGAAAAACCTCGGTCAAGGAAATGACTGCATCCCTGCTGGAAGCCCTGGGCCCCTGCGTAAAGACCCACGCCAATTTCAACAACGAGATCGGGCTCCCTCTCACCTTGTTCAAAGTGAACGAAGACACAAAAAACCTTGTTGTGGAAATGGGGATGCGCGGCTCGGGGCAGATAGATTATCTGTGCGGGATAGCCCGGCCCGACATCGGCATCATCACCAATATAGGCCTTACGCACATAGAGCTTCTCAAGACCCAGGACAATATCGCCGCCGCCAAAGCGGAACTGCTCAGGGCTCTTCCGGAGACGGGGGCCGCATTTGTCAATTGGGACGGAGGATATCACGAGCTTCTGCGCAGCGCCTGCTGCTGCAGGCTTTTTTCCTTCGGGGCAAATCCCCGGGCGGATCTTTTTCCCGAGGACCCGGATATCTCGCAGGAAGGTATCCGCTTTACCGCGGTCACTCCCTTCGGCAGGCTGGAGAAACTGTTTATCCCTTCCATGGCGGAGCACAATATGATAAATTCTCTCGCCGCGGTGGGCTGCGCTCTTTATCTGGGGGTCACCGAAGGCGATATCCGGGAAAGGCTTGCCGGCTTTAAAAATGCGGAAAAACGCTTCAACGTCGTCACCACGCCTTCCGGCCTTACCGTTATAGACGACACCTACAACGCAAATCCCGCATCCATGACCTCCGCGCTGCGGACCCTTGCGGGCATCCGGTGCGAATCACGGATAGCCGTGCTGGGGGATATGCTGGAACTCGGAGACTATTCCGAAGAACTGCATTCCGATCTGGGCCGGACCGTGGCCGAGCTCGGCATAGACAGGCTTTACTGCGTGGGGCCGCTGTCGCGCTTTGTGGCTGCCGGGGCGGAAAAGGCGGGTATGGATCCCGGAAAGATAAGATGCTTCGATTCTTCGGGCCTTTTGTCGGAAAATATGGATGCGGGAGATTTTTCACCGGGGGATTGTGTTTTGATAAAAGGTTCCCGTTCTATGAAAATGGAACGGATAAGCCTGCTCCTGGTCAATATGTAGGGATATAAGCATGCCGAATTATTTTCATTATATATTCTCCACTCTGAAACAGTTTCTGGGCGGCGTTCCCGAATGGAACGAACATATTTCTGCCATTGGGTTGTACAACGATTCCTTCGGCGGCCTTCTTATCGTGTTCGGAGCCTGTATCCTGGGTTTTGCGGCAATGCCTCCCGTCATGAGGCTTCTCTTTGCCCTGAAGCTCGGGCAGAAGATATCCCCGGACGCGCCGGATTTTCATACGAGCAAGGCGGGAACTCCCACCATGGGGGGCCTCGGTATCATATTTGCTGCCGTGGCGGCATATCTGCTGCTTTTCTGCTGCAGGTATTTCGGAAGCTCCTTTAACGCCTGGGAGAATATTTGCCCTCTTTTGTGCTACGCTCTGGCAAACGCCCTTATCGGCGCCGCGGACGACTGGCTGACCGTGTTCCCCAAAAAGGGGATAAGGGGCATCAAAAGCACCCCCAAGGCCCTGCTGCAGCTTGCGGTGGGGATTTGCTTCGTTTGCTGGTCCGTATCCGTAAACGGAGCGCCGGCCTTCTTCATGGGCAGCAGGTTTCTGCAGATAGTTTACGTGGCGGCCATGAGCCTTCTGGCCACGGCCTTTGTGAATTTCGTCAACATCACCGACGGCCTTGAC
>JAGDAG010000221.1 GCA_017959625.1 Abditibacteriota bacterium
CGGCTTCTATCCGGCATATTCGTTCACCGTGTCCACCATGGCCCGCAGGTTCTCTTCGGGAATGTCGTAGAAGAGATAGTCGCTGGCCGCCACTATATGCTTTCTGCCCCGGGAGGCTTCGATGATCTCTATGGTCTTTTCCCTCACCTCGGCGGGTCCCTTGGTCAGCATCACGTCCAGCCCCAGATTGCCCCGGGTGCAGATGCGGGGGTCTATCTTGGTCAGGGCGTCCGCCAGGCTCTCCACGTTGCCCACGGGCCGGGGGCTCAGGGTCTCAAACAGGTCCATGCCCATCTCGTTGTAAAAGCCCATGGTGAGAAAGGGCTCTATGGGCGAACAGATGTGGGAATACACCAGCAGCCCCGCATCGTGGGCGTCCCGGGTGGTGATGCGGGAATAAGGCACCAGGAATTCCCTGTAAAAGCGGGGGGATATCATCTCGCTTCCCGGGCCTCCCAGAAACACGAAATCGGCGCCTCCCTCTTTTACCGCCCTGAAGGCTTTTCTGTTGATCTCCAGCACCTTGTCCATTATCTTCCGGCACCGCTCCTCGTGGTCCATCACCAGCATCACCGTGGTCACCGTATCCGCAAAGCACAGCATCTCGTAGGGCTGCACGGGCCATTGGATATCCAGGGCGCCCTTTTCCCCTATCTCGTCGCGAAGCCCCTTCACAAAAGCGGTGACGGGAGAAAAATCCGAATCCAGCACCTTGTCCATATAATATTCCTGCACATCGAGGTCGCCGGCGCAGGTGACGGGGCACTTGGTGCGGAAGGAGCCTTTCATGGGCTCTTCCGTCACGCTTTGGGTAAGGGTCCCCGCCTTCGTTTCCATGCGGTAGTCCCAGGTGCGTTTCGTTTCGCCGGCGGTACTGCCCTCAAGCTTCCAGCCCAGCTCTTCGTCCAGCATGCCGAAATCTATGCCGAAGTTGTAAAGCGGCGCTATGTCATAGCGGTCAAGGGCCGCGGTCAGGTCGGAAAGGGTGGTCTCGCTTATCCATTTTTTGCCGGCAAGCTTGGTGTCGTAGCCCGCTCCGGCGCCTATCTGGGGAGAACAGAACTGCTTCCCCCCGTTTTTCACGTAGTCTGTAAATCGTTGTCTTTGCGTCATCGGTCTCTCCATGCCGAGATGTGTTTTATCCTCGGCGCAAGTCTGTTTTCTTTTCTTTTGGTCAATATCAGCCGAAAGCGGCGGGCGCCCTTTGCGTCCCCTTCCAGGGTCACCCTGCCGTATTCTTCCGGCGAAGCGGAAACCACGGCAAAAAAGCCGTCTCCCGCGTCTCCCAGCAGCACCGCCTTCTCCGCCTGCCTTTCCCCGCTGCCGTCGGCCTCAAGGGTGACGGACACATGCTCCGGAGCCTCCGCGGCGCTCCATTCCAGCGTATATTCGTCTTCGCCGGTATCCGCAAACAGTATCCCTCCGTTTTCCCGGGTGCCGAACCTTCCGCCGAAGGCGTCCCGCGCATCGCAGCCGTCAAACAGGGGGGAATGGCTTTCCACCGTTATGCGGCGGCAGTCGAACAGGTCCTTCGGCCTGTAAACGCCCCCTCCTTCCTCAAACTGCTTTACAAGGCCCATAAAGGTGAAGATATCCGTCTGCTCGAAATCCCCCGCCTCTTTGAGGGCCTCCATGAATTCCTTTTGCTCCGAGGGGCTCCACAGTATATGCCGGGCCAGTATGAAGCAGGGGCTCTTTTCCCTTGAAAGGCGGACGAACTCCCTCACGTATTCCTCTTTTTTTGTTTTGTCGAAGCGTATAAGGTCGTATTGTATCCTCACGAAGGGCATGTCTTTGTAAAGCCCCGTCTCCGGCATATACATGCCGGCGGCGCCTCCCGGGGAAAACTCCCGCAGGGCCTCCCACACCTCCGGAGCCATGGGCGGAGCGTTCCCCTCCAGAAGAAATCCCGTTACGGAAAGGCCGAACTGCCTGTAAAGGCGGAGGCAGTGCTTTTTCCAGGCTTCCGTTCCCGAAGGGAGCCCGGAGGCCCGGGGCGCGGCGAGAAAGCCCGGGTTTATATAGCCTGCTCCGGAATCTCCCCCCACAAAATAATCGGCGGAAGCTGCAGTCCTGCGTATATAGGCGAAGCCTGCGGCAAACCTTCGGGCAAGGTTGGGATCAAAGCCCCAGCACATGGGCTCTTTCCCCCGTTCGGGGTCGTTCCACAGCGCCGGCAGGTTCTGATACATCCAGGCGGCGGAATCGTAGTCTCCCGCGTAAAAGCACACGTAGCATTTGTCCTCCAAAACCGCGCCGTCCCGGCCCCGGGCCTTTTGGGGGTAGTATTTTTTCAGGGGCTCCTTCGAAAAGAAGGACGCGTTGCACATGCCGGCGTAATTCACGGCGTCCGCATCCATATACGCGTTGCGCAGGGAAAGGGTCTCCGCCAGCTTCCACTCTCCCTCCACCACTTGGTGCCGGCCTCCCGCTTCCGCGGAATACTTTATGTCCCAGGGCAGAAAGCCGCACACCATTATCGGTTTTTTCCCTTCGGTCCTTCGGTTGCAGGCGTCCAGGATCAGCGTCAGGGTCTCCGCATCTGTGCCGGGCCGCTGGAGGGGGTCGTCGTTGGGCGCTTCGTCTTCCCAGGGGGAAAGGTCGAAGCAGAAGCCCTTTTCGGCTATAATGAAATCCCGGTTGCCCAGACAGCACGAGGAAGGGCGCCCCCGGCGCGCCTTCAGCCAGAAAGCGTCCGGATAATACCCCAAGACCTCCGGGCTGCACTTCCCCGTATCCAGATATTTTGCCTTTGCC
>JAGDAG010000222.1 GCA_017959625.1 Abditibacteriota bacterium
CAATACCTCTTTGGCCTGGATATCTATATCCGAGGGAGTTCCGGAAAAGCCGGCAGACCCCTGGTGTATCATTATTCTCGAATTGGGCAGAGCAGACCGCTTTCCCCGCGCTCCGGAGCTGAGCAGCACCGCGCCCATACTCATGCTGCTGCCCACGCAGATGGTGGAAACGTCGCATTTTATGAGCTGCATGGTGTCGTAGATTGCCAGCCCCGCGATCACCGACCCCCCGGGAGAGTTGATATATATCTCTATATCTCTTTCGGGATCGTCCTTCTCCAGAAACAGCATCTGGGCGATGACCGCATTTGCCATTTCGTCAAATATCTCGCCGCTGAGCATGATTATCCTGTCCTTCAGAAGGCGGGAATAAATGTCATAGGCTCTTTCACCGGTTCCGGTGGTTTCTATGACCATGGGTACGTTATACATGGTTTTTCTCCTTTTGTTGATGACAAATATATTATATCACAGAGAGAGGAGTTTGTGCAAAGCGAAGGCGGCGGCCCCGGCCGGCGCCGAAACTAAAAACAAGGATTTTCCGTGATACACGGAAAATCCTTTTGCTGTTTTCTGCGATACGTAAAAAGAGGGTCAGGCTTCGTTTTCCCCGCTTTCTTCGGCTTTTTCTTCGGTTTTCTCTTCCGCTTTTTTCTCCGCCTCGCGCTGCGCTGCGGCAAGAGCGGCTTCCTCGGCAGCCTTGTCGGCCTGGTACTTGTCCCAGTCCTTTTCGTTTATTTTGGCGTTCTCCTTCAGGAAATCCATAAACTTTTTGTTGACTATCTCATCCTTGATGAGATTCATCATATACTCGTTTTTGTCGCACATTTCCTTAAAGGCCTCAAAGGTGGATTTGCGCTCCTCGGCTTTCTTTGCGACGGCGGCATCGATCTCTTCTTCGGTGGGATCCAGCTTTTCCTCTTCGATTATCTTGCCGGCAGCAAGGGAACGTCTGAGGTTCACTTCCTCGGTTTTCTTGAACTCCTCATACATCATTTCCGGTGTGAGCTGGTACATTTTCATGTAATCCTCCACCTTCATGTTCTGCTGCTTCAGATAATCGGCGAAGCCCCTGAAGCGGTTTTCTATCCTGGGTTCCAGCATGGCCTCGGGGAATTCGATGGAAGCGTTTTCCACCACCTTGTCTATAAGGGCTGTCTGGAACATGTTTTCAAACTCGTTGTCCAGCTGCTTCTGCATGTTTTCCCGCATGGTCTTTCGAAGCTGCTCCACTGTCTCCACCTTGTGGTCATCGGGAGCGTCCTTGAAGGACTCCGCCACCCACTCATCGGTGACCTCGGGCTTGTTGGTGTGGTAAACGGTTTTGATCCTTATGTCAAAGGTCCCGGTGGTGCCGGCCAGCTCTTTGTTGTAATAGCCCTCGTCAAAGTAAAGGGAGACTCCGTCTTTCGTGTCGCCGATCTCCATGCCCTTCAGGATCTCGTCGTTTGCAGGGATCTTTCCGTCTATGACAAAGCTTTCGGTAGAGTTTTTGGTCTCGTCTTCCTTATTGAGAAACTCCACGAACACGGTGTCGTCGTCGCCCACGGGCCTGTCCAGCACAGGCTCCACCTTGGTCTGGCGGGCGACCATATTGTCGATCTCGCTCTGGACGTCTTCGTCGGAAACCGTCTTGACAAAACGGTCGGCTTCGATCCCCTTGTATTCGCCCAGGGAGACCACAGGCTCCCCCGGAACGTTGAATTTTATGGTTATGATGCCGGAAGAAGCGATATCGGAGGATTCAACGTCATAGCTCACCTGGGCGTATGGCTCTTTGTCGAAAAGAGCCTTCAGGGCGTCAAAGTTATCCTTGACGAAATGCTCCGCCGCCATGCCCGGAACGGGATCCTGGTCAACGTTGTATATCTTTTCCAAAAGAGCCCGGGGCGCCTTGCCCTTGCGGAAACCGTCAAGGCGTATCTCTTTGGATATCTCTCTGTATGCTGCGGAAAGCGCCTTGTCGAACTCGCTCTTTTCGATCTCGACCTCGTAGGCGGTCAGACAGGCGTTCACCTGCTCGGTGTTGATAACTTTCATTATGTATCCTCCCGAATGGATTATTTACACAAAAAGATAAGGATATGGAAAAACTCCATATCCTTGGTGACTGGAGCGGGAGACGGGACTTGAACCCGCGACATCCACCTTGGCAAGGTGGCGCTCTACCACTGAGCTACTCCCGCATTTCTGGTGGGCGAAGAGAGAGTCGAACTCTCACACCGTAAGGTACTAGTTCCTAAGACTAGCGTGTCTGCCATTCCACCACTCGCCCAAGGGTGGTTGGTACACGATCGGGGACTCGAACCCCGGACCAATAGATTAAGAGTCTACTGCTCTACCAACTGAGCTAATCGTGCATACCCCAGCCGACAATTCTTATTATACAAAAAACAGGACCGAATGTCAAGGATCCTTTTAATAACAGCATAACAAGAAAAGGTTTTCACAAAAGCCCGCGCTTTCCGGCAGATATGATTATACCAAACAAAAAAGCGGCTTGTCAAGCCCTGCGAAAACAGGATACAGACTGCTGCAAGGGGAGATTTCCCCGCCGCGCAACCTCACCGGCAAATACTATTATACCCTTTTTCGGCAGGTCTGTCAACCTTTAAGGCGCCGTTTTGCAAAAAACATGGCCCGGCAAGGAAACTGTGCCCGCCGGGCAAAAAAAACGGGGCCGGCCGCAGCAAACCGATGAAAACGGCAGCGGCCCGCCCCGTATCAGAGATCAGTCGTCGTACCGGTCGTCGTCATCGTCCCGGTCATACCGGTCGTCGTCGTCCCGGTCGTCAAACACGCGGTCGGCCCAGTGTTCGATCTCGTCTTCCGGGGCATTTTCCCCGAAACGCTCTCCCTTGAGCCAGTTCCCCTTCCCGGCTGCCTTGGCCAGGTTCTCCGCGCTTCGGCCTATGCCCACGTGGGTGGAAGTGCAGAAGGGGATCACGGTCTTGCCCGAAAAATCTTTGGCGGAAACAAAGCTTGCCACGGGAAACGCGGCTTCGCCGTACCAGATGGGGTAGCCTATGAACACTGTGTCATATCCGTCCCACCCCGGGACTTCCGCGTCCCCGAGAGGCACGCTGCGCCCCGCTCCTTTCCCGAACTCTTTGGATACGCGGCTGTTTTTGTCTCTCCAGTCCAGATCCGCATCGGTATAAGGCTTTTCGGGCGTTATCTCAAAGAGATCTCCGTCAACTTCGTCGGCTATGATGCGGGCAGCTCTTTTTGTGTTGCCCGTACACGAGAAGAACGCCACCAGGGTCTTGCTTCCGCTGTTGTATTGCTCCTGAACGCTTCCCGTTCCCTTTGCCGAAGGCCCGGCGTTCTCCTTTTTGCCTGAATTGCAGGCGGAAAGGACCGTCAGCACCGCCAGCGCCAAAACTGCCGCCGCTATGGTTTTTACTATCTTCATTTTTCTCTCCCGTTCCGTTTTCCGGACACTCTGTTTTTTTCTTCCAAAAAGCCGGGGCCCGGGCCCCGGCTGATTTTTTACAGCTGCGTCACCAGATTGTCCCTGATGATTATCGAGCTTTTCTTACCGTTGGGGTCCACTATCCCGAAGTTCTTTTCCCTGTGGTCGATGATATTGTCGTGGATGAGGAGCCTGTCCGCCCCTTTTTCTATTATGAGCCCCTTCATACCGAAGAGATGGCTGTCGGACATATTGAAGTTATATGCGTTGGAGCCGAGCTTCACGCACGGGTCTCCGTCTGCCACCTGCAGGCCGTTCACGGAAAACCGTGTCCAGGGATGGTTCGCCTTGGGTTCGTAATAAAGCCCGGTAACGCCCTTTCCCAGGCATCTCACCTGGGTGTTGGTCACGGTGGCGTTGTAATGGATCGCCATAGGGGTGATCTCTATTCCCGTTCCCCCTTCGTTGATAAGCACCTGGCAGCCGTCCAGGACCACCCCGCCTGAGCCGCCCCGGAATATATAGCCGTATTTCACGTGCTCGCACCAGCAATTGCTGATCATATGGGGCAGGCAGCCTGTAGCGGCTTCTTCGCCCTCGGCGTTGGTATAATTATCCCGCTGCTGAAAGAAGGTTTTTGCCAGGATCACAAAGCAGTGGTCCATCATGACGCCGTCCACGTTGCCGAAATCGAAGCACACTCTGTTCTGGGCGTAATAGGCTTCGCCGGAAACGGTCGTCCCCCCCACGAACCAGTGGATGTTTTCAAACTTGTTGATGTCCTTGGCGCCGGATATCACTATGCCCCTGTAATGGCTCCATCCGTTGATGTCCCGGAACAGGCCTCCTCCGGCATTTGTCTCTACGCCTTCCGGAGTGGAGATACAGGTCCAGCTGCCGTCAAAGGACACGTCCACTACTTCGGGATTGATGCCGGTGAGAAGTATGGTGGGTTCGGCCTTCTTGGGCTTTATGGTCTCCAGATTATTGGGATAAGTAAAGCCCATGCCCTCCACGCGTACGGAATGCCCCATGGTAAAGGGAACAAAATCATGGCGGTTGATTATTATGGTTGTGCCTTTCTTTCCCGCTCCCTTTAAATGGGTGCCTATGGATATCTCCACGGGGGAGTCGATGAGATATTTACCCGCCGGAACGGTCACGAGCCTTGTGTTGTCTCCGTCCTCGCCCGCCGCTTTTATGGCGGCGTTGAAGGCCGCGGAAGAGTCCGTCTTTCCGTCCGCGACAGCCCCGAAATCCGTTACGCTGACTCCGTAACAGCATGAAGCAAAGATAAAAAGTATCGCAATTGCTATGGTTTTAAGCATATCTTCCTCCAAAAAGAACAGCTGTCCTGAAATAAAAAACACCCCTTGCAAAGCGGCGCGGGGCATAAACGCGGCGCAGCGCGTCAGCTGATAACTATGTTTTTGGTCCCCCGTTTCCCTATGTAAAGGTTATTGTCCGCCCTGCCGAAAATATCGTCCAGGGTCATCCCTTCCGAGTATGAAGCGACTCCGACGGTGACAGTCACCCGCAGAGTCCTGCCGTCGGGCAGCATGACGTCCGTCCCCTCCACTATACTTCGGATACTCTCGCACCTTTCCACCATTTCCCGCCTGGGACGATCGGAAAGAACAAGCATCTCCTCGCCTCCCCACCTGAACACGTGTTCATTCTCGGAACAGGCAGCCCTGATCACGGCGGAGATCCTTTTCAGGACCTCGTCTCCCGCAGTATGGGTATAGGTATCGTTGACGGCTTTGAAATCGTCTATATCTATTACGGCCATAGAGAGATCGGCGTCGCCGTTTTTCGCCCTGCTGAAGAAATGCTCCTTGTACACCTCCATCCTGTTTCTGTTCAGAAGGCCGGTAAGAGGGTCTGTTTCGATGGCCTCTTCCAGTATCCCGATAAGCCAGTTTCCGAAGAAAGACAAAAGGTGCAGCGCGGTAAAGGTGATCAGGACGCACACTATCCGGAGCCCCGTATTCAGTATAATGCTGCCGTCATTCGCAGGCATAAGAAGCTCCCCCTGAAAATGCCAGGAAACTATCATGGATACAAAGATCGCTCCGCAGAGGGCGTCTGTGGTTTTGTGATCAAAAAACAGCAAAACCAGCAGAGCGTAAAACGCAGAATAGCCCCACAGTTCCCGGGACGGAAGGGCATAGGAGATATAATTCCACTGAAAACAAATAAAACAGCAAAGAACGACCTTGGTCCGCAGTATGAACTTTTCCACGTACAGATCCAGCTCGGCCCTGTTTTTCCACAGCCAGGTGATATAAAGCGCTATCGCCAGAAATAACAGGACGAAGATATCCAGCGCCATGACGCACCAGCCGCTGTATTCCACCATGTTTCCCGCATAGTATTCTGCAGTATAGAAAACGGCAGAGCACAAAGCGCCTGCCGCCACCATATACACAATAGTGCAGAAAACCTTGTCCAGATACATATCAAAGGCGGAAACCGAGGGCTTGAACCCCTGCTGTTTCTGCTGTTC
>JAGDAG010000223.1 GCA_017959625.1 Abditibacteriota bacterium
AAGGGCGGCTACCTGAGAGTGGACAGCCCCATAGAATCGGTGCTTGAGATGAAATGGACCCCCGGCGGGCAGAAAAAGACCGACCTGACCAAAACCGTCCACAACTTCATTGACAAGCTGAAAAAGCCCCTTGTCAAAAAAAACAAAAAGCTCGCCTTCGAACGGGACGTCAAGCCCGAGAAGGACGGCGCCGTAGAGTTTTCCTGGCGGATGGGAGAAAAAAACGGCAGGGGCAGGATAGCCCTCTGCAGTGAGTGCGGAAAGGTGGTCCTTATCCATCTTTACTATTCGCGGTCGGAATGCAAGGCCCAGACGGTAAACCATATACTCGGCTCCGTAAAGGACCATTCGGAAGACGGCCTTCTCCGCTACAGCCTTTACGGCCTGGATTTCCGGCTGCCTCCCGGCTTCAGGTATAAAAAACCGGTGCTTATGTCTGCTTATATATCGCTGGTTTTTGTTCGGAAGACCGAGACCGTGGTGGTGGAGGCCAGGAACCTTGCAGGCTCTCTTGTGAAAAACTGTTCCCTTGAGGAATGGTACAGGATGGACGTCGCTCCGGATCTCAGGGCATACCGCCTTAAGTATTCTCCGGGCAGCCTCAACGGACATGACTCCTGTTCCGTGGAGGGGAGGCCTTCCGGCCTTTTCGGCCTTTTTATGCGGATCGCCGCTTACCGGCGGACCCCGGGTTTCGTAAGGGGGCTCGTGTGGTACAACAAAGAACGGAATACTATTTATAACATCAGGTATATGTTCAATAAAAACAACTCTCTGCTGGAAACGGTGAGAGACAGCATGGTCGAGGTCGGCGCTTGAGCAAGCATCTGGAAAAAAAAGAGGTCCTGAAGGTCGTTCCGGAGCGGAACCCGAATATAACCTGGTCTCAGAGGGAAGACGGGCTCATAGAGCTGTGCGTCCCCATAAAGCAGGATCTTTATACCAGGATCCTGAAAAAACTTATACGCAGGGTCCCGGACACGAGGACCATCCTTCTGGATGACGAAGTGGCCAGCGACGTCTGGCTGGCCTGCGACGGAAAGAACAACGTAAATGCGATAATCAGCCGTATCGCCAGCAAATTCAAGCTGCAGAGACGGCAGTCGGAAACTTCCACCACGTTGTTTCTGCAGACGCTTTCTAAAAAGAAACTTATTATATTAACCTATTCTGGAGGCAATAAAAAAAGTGGCAAACGATAAACCTACCATTCAGAGACAAACGAAGCTGCCGTTAAAGACCGCTTTCGATATCACCATGAGCGGTATGAAAACGAGGTTCTGGCGTTCCATGATCACCGCCGCGGGCGTTATGCTGGGCATCGCTTTTCTGACCATGGTGTTCATCAACTCTCTTATGGACTGGCAGAAGCCCATCCGGATCGAAGACGGTTATATCAGGATCGACGGCCAGATCATCAAAAACGGCTTCTACGGCGCGTATAAGGATATCACCGTGGAAGAGGCAAAACGAAGCGGCCTCTTTTCCGAAGCCGTCATAAACGACTGTATGGCAGAAAACGGCAAGGTGGATCTTACCAAGCTCTACAACGGACGTTATATGTACGATCATTCCAAGGATATGATAGATATGCGTACGGAAGAGCTGAAGGGGCTTGAGAAGATCGACGAAAAGTTTTATGATACCTCGGAGGTGGACGTGAGCATCAACAAGCGTACCGCCAAAAAGAACGGCGTTCCCGAGGGCATCATCAAGATATTGCTTCCGAAGGGAACGAAATCCTTCAAGGCAAGCCAGCTTGCCGCCGAGGTCCAGAACACTCCCCTGAAGATCAAATTCTGGGAAAGACAGCGCGTCAAATACTCTATGTACAAGGATATCGACAAGAAAAAGCTTACCGATTTCTGCACAAAGAACGCCAAGTCTGTTTCGGAGATCATCAGCGAGGCTTCCGGCCTTGACGAGGCTACCGCCGACAAAAGGGACGTCAAGATCGTCAAGCTGGGCGAAGACGGCGCCAAAAACAAACGCGTCTCCGTAAGCGTTGACGAAAAAGACAAAAACTATAACGGCGGATACCTTGTGGAAACCGGAGATTATATAGTTATATCCGATATCACCGCCACTTACAGAAGCATCTGGCTGGCCATAATGTCTCTTCTGGTTTGCGCCGTAGGCATCACCAACAGTATGCTTATGAGCGTGACGGAGCGTTTCAAGGAAATAGGCACTATGAAATGCCTCGGCGCTCTGGACAGCTTTATCGTTACTATTTTCGTTCTGGAATCTGCGATCATGGGTATCGCCGCTTCCTTCATAGGTTTTGTGATAGGCTTTATCATTTCCGTATGCTCCAATGCGGCGGATAAAGGCTGGAAATACGTGTTTGCCATGAATCCTGTGGATGTTCTCCAGATATTCGGCCTTGCTATCGCAGCAGGTCTTGTTCTTACGTTTTTTGCATCTATACCGCCTGCCAGAAAGGCTGCTACGATGCCTGCCGCTATTGCCCTTAGAAGTGAAATATAATTAACCAAGTTTTGAGGTATTTAAGAAATGTCAGATAATCAGAGAGATTACGTAGTTAGGACCCGCGGAGTTACCAAAGAGTTTGTCACAGGCGATACAGTCCTGCAGGCTCTGAAGGGTATCGATCTGGATATTTATGCCGGAGAGTATATTTCCATCATGGGACCTTCCGGTTCCGGGAAGTCCACCTTCTTCAATATGGTAGGCGGGCTTGACAAGCCCACCTCCGGGACCGTATTCATCAACGACGTGGATATGGCTCAGCTTGACGCTCAGGAGCTTGCCTATCTGAGGTGCAGGACTATCGGTTATATATTCCAGAGCTTCAATCTGCTGCCGGTGATGACTGCTCTTGAAAACGTCACCCTTCCCACTATCTTCTCGGGTATGTCCAGGGACGAGGGCATAGAAAGAGGCATCGAGCTCCTCAATAAGGTGGGGCTCGGCCACAGGCTCCACCACAGGCCTACGGAGCTTTCCGGCGGCCAGCAGCAGAGAGTTGCCATCGCCAGAAGCCTTGCCAACAGCCCTTCCATTATCCTTGCGGACGAACCTACCGGAAACCTTGACCTCAAGACCGGGACCGAGATCATCGATCTTCTTAAAACCATGAACAAAGAGCAGGGAGTGACCATCATCTCCGCTACCCATGACCTGAAGATGCTCAATATCTCCGACCGTATCGTCTGGATCCGCGACGGCGCTGTCGAAAAGATAGAAGACAGAGCGAATATCGAGATCAAAGTCGGCGAGATGGATCACTAGTCTCCGCGGCCGAAGGCGGTCTTAAAGAAACAGCAGGGGCCCGGACGTAAAAGGTACGGGCCTTTTGTTTTTGCCTGCCGCCCTTACGGGACGCTTAAACGCGGTATTGACAGTTCTCTGCGGCGCTTTTGCCCGCTTTGCGCCGGCCCTGCCGGCATTTCCACAAAAAACAGGAGTTACAAAATGCTTAGAGAAGAATATCCCAGGCCTCAGTTTGAAAGAGAAGATTGGATGAATCTGAACGGCCCGTGGAACTACGCCTTTGATTTCAGCCTTTCCGGCGAAGAGCACGGCTGGAGCAGCGACACCTCTGCTATGACCGGCACCATAAACGTTCCGTTCTGCCCCGAAAGCAGCCTTTCGGGAGTGGGATATACGGATTTTATTCCCGCAATCTGGTATTCCCGCAGCTTTTCCGTTCCCGATGCCTGGAAAGGAAAAAGGGTCTTTCTCAATTTCGGGGCCGTTGATTACGAAACAAAGGCGTTTATAAACGGCAAAGAGGCCGGGACCCATACCGGAGGCGGCGCGTCTTTCGGCTTCGATATCACAGGCCTTCTGAAAGACGGGACGAATACCGTCGTGGTATATGCAAAGGACGAGACACGCGGCGGCTTCCAGCCCCGGGGAAAGCAGAGCGAAAGGCTTGGCTCCTACGGCTGCATGTATACCAGGACTACCGGTATCTGGCAGACCGTATGGCTTGAAGCCGCAGGCGAGGCTTATATAGAAAGCGTAAAAACGGAAACGGATATCGACAACGGCTTTGCCATATTCACCCCCGTGTTCAGGCACACGGAAAAAGGGCAGCGTTTTGAGATCGAGATCTCCAAAGAGGGAAAAACCGTTTTTTCGGGTCAGTACGAGCCTTCGGGAGCGCCGGTGGCGGTAAAAATGGACGACCCCGTCCTGTGGCGCCCCGAAAACCCGTTTTTGTACGACGTGGCCTTTTCTCTTCTGGACGCCGGCGGCGCAAGAAGGGAGTTTGGAAAAAGCTATTTCGGTTTCAGAAAGATACATATCAAAGGCAATAAGTTTTATCTCAACAACAAAGAGATCTTCCTGCGTTTCGTTCTGGATCAGGGCTTTTATCCCGACGGTATCTGGACAGCCCCTTCCGACGAAGCGCTGAAAAACGACATAGAACTGTCGCTGGCCGCCGGCTTCAACGGCGCCAGGCTCCATCAGAAGGTTTTTGAAGAGCGTTATTTATACCATGCGGACCGGCTGGGGTATCTTGTCTGGGGCGAGTATTACGACTGGGGCATCAACTATGACAGCTATCACAGCTTTTACGATCATATAGCCGAGTGGTCCGATATCATACAGCGGGACAGGAACCATCCCTCCATCATAGCCTGGACGCCCTTCAACGAGACCGTGGGCGGCGCCAGGGCCAACAGAAAGCTTCATGACAGGCACGTATCGGATATAGTCAGGCTCACAAAAAAGCTGGACCTCTCCCGCCCCGTGAACGATACCAGCGGCTACGTCCACGTCATGACCGATATCTACACGGTTCACGATTACCAGCAGGACCGGGACAAGTTCGCCGCCTTTTACGCCGATATCAAAGAAGGGGAAAGCTACGAGCATATGCCTGCCGACGTGCATGTGCAGGGCTACAAGGGCCAGCCCTTCGTTATAGACGAATACGGCGGGACCTGGTGGGAGCAGGATCCGGAAGGCGGCCAGAACTGGGGCTACGGC